>WGBZ01000001.1 GCA_015494035.1 Lysobacterales bacterium
CCAATGGATTGGGGCCGTGCGCCAGCTCATCAGGCGGTCTTTTTTGAACCCCACAGCCGCGGAGGCCGCCCGTGTTTAACCTTGCCTGGCCTTACGCGGCGGCCATTGCGCTGTTGCCGCTGTTGATTTTCTGGTTGGCGCCACCGGCGCGTGATGGCGGCCTGACCGTGGTGCGGGTGCCTTTCTTTTCCCGCCTGTGGCGCAGTCTGGGTGCTTCGCTGGATCAAGCCAGCGCCCTGGTGCGCGCTCTGGCCATTCTGGCCTGGCTGAGCCTGACCGCAGCGGCCATGCGCCCACAATGGATCGGCGAGCCGGTGGCCATGCCGCAGGAAGGTCGCGATCTGATGCTGGCGGTGGATTTGTCCGGTTCCATGGAACAGCACGACATGGTCATCAATGGTCGGCGCGTGGATCGCCTCACCGCGGTCAAGGCCGTGGCCGGCAATTTTATTGAACGGCGCAAAGGCGATCGCATCGGCCTGATCCTGTTTGGCCGCAATGCCTACCTGCAGGCGCCGCTGACTTTCGACCGCAAAACCGTCAAGAAACTGCTTTACGAGGCGCAAATCGGCATGGCCGGCAAGGAAACCGCCATTGGTGATGCCATTGGCCTGGCGGTCAAGAAAGCGCGCCAGACCAGCGACAACAACCGGGTGCTGATTTTGCTCACCGACGGCCAGAACACCGCCGGCAATATTGACCCGCTCAAGGCCGCCGAACTGGCCAAGACCGAAGGCATCAAAATCTATACCATCGGCATTGGCAGCAATGGCCGGGGCTCGGTTTTTTCCGGCTGGGCGCAGGGTTCCGGGCTGGATGAGCGCAGCCTGCGCGCCATCGCGCAAATGACCGGTGGCCGGTATTTTCGCGCCCGTAACGTGCAGGAACTGGCCCAGATTTACGACCTGCTGGACACACTGGAACCACGCGCCCGGGCCGAAGAATTCTACCGGCCGGTGAAAGAACTTTACTACCTGCCGTTGGGCATCGCCTTGCTGTGGCTGGGGCTAGCTTTGTGGAGGAAAACATGGAGTTGATGCACGCCTTGCAAAACCTGCATTTTCTTCGCCCGCAGCTGCTCTGGCTGTTGCCACTGGCATTGCTGGCGCTGTGGGCGCTGGGGCGCCGCTTTCGCCATCGCGATGGCTGGCAGGCGGTGGTGGACGCGCACCTGTTACCGGCCATTCGTGTCCAGCAAGGCGGCAAGGCTTCCGGCCTGTTGCGGCTGGCCATGGTGGTTTTTGTGCTGGGCATTCTGGCCCTGGCCGGCCCGTCCTGGCACAAGAAATCGCTGCCGGAGGTCAAAAACCAGCACGCGCTGGTGATTGCACTGGACCTGTCGCGTTCCATGCTCGCCACCGACATCAAGCCCAATCGCCTGACACGGGCCAAATTCAAGGTCGAAGACCTGCTCAAGCAACGCAAGGACGGCCAGACCGCCCTGCTGGCCTGGGCTGGCGACGCCTTTGTGGTCACGCCGCTCACCGACGACACCCAGACCATCGCCGCCATGCTGGACTCACTCGACCCGTCCATCATGCCGGTGCAGGGTTCCCGCGCTGACAAGGCACTGGAACAGGCCGAAAAGCTGATCCGCCAGGCCGGTTTGCGACGCGGTGATGTGCTGCTGATTGCTGATGGCGTCAACAACCCGGCGGCCCGTGAAAAAGCCGCCGAGCTGGCCCGCCAAGGCATCCGCGTGCAGGTGCTGGGCGTGGGCACGCCCGAAGGGGCACCCATACCCGAGCGTGGCGGCTTTTTTACCGACCGGCAGGGCAACGTCGTTATCCCGAAACTGAACGAAAACGCCCTGCGTGAAGTGGCACAGGCCGGGCATGGCCGTTATCACCGCTTAAGTGCCGATGACAGCGACTTACGCGCCCTGCTGGGAGATGCTGCGGACATGAATGCCAAGGGCAAAAACACGCAGACAGAAAAAACCACCGATGAAAAACAGAACGAACAATGGGTGGATGATGGCATCTGGTTGCTGGTGCTACTGGTGCCATTGATGGCCTTGTTGTACCGGCGTGGCTGGCTGATGGTGGTGGTGCTGGCCGTGGGCCTGCACAGTGGGCTGCCCTCGGCCATGGCCCAGGAATCGGGGCGGAAACCGGCACAACACGCCCCCAAAAACCCGGCGGACTCATTAGCCAACAGCCCCGCTACGCCTGAGAACCAGAAAAAGCAAACGCCAAGCCGCTGGCAACGTCTGTGGGAAAACCTCTGGTACAACAAAAACCAGCAGGCCGCACATGCCCTGCAACACGGCCAGGCCGACAACGCGGCCAGGCTGGCCACCGATCCACGCTGGAAAGCCGCGGCCACCTACAAGAGCGGGCACTACAAACAAGCCGAAAAAACCTGGGAAAACCTGAACCATCCCAGCGCTGATGACTGGTACAACCGCGGCAACGCCCTGGCCAGGGCCGGGGCGCTGAAACAAGCCATCAAGGCCTATGAACAGGCCTTGGCGTTGCAACCGCAACACGCCGATGCGGCCTACAACAAGAAAGTGGTGGAAGAGGCCCTGAAACAGCAACAACAGAACAAACAGCAGTCCGGGCAGCAAAACCAGAAAGACCAGCAGAATCAGCA
>WGBZ01000002.1 GCA_015494035.1 Lysobacterales bacterium
CAGAAACAACGGGACAAAACAGCCTGAAAAAACCCCTGAGCCGCCGATCAGTAAATCTATTCTGGAACGGCCCTTGGGCAGTGTGGCTGAATACGCGGCCAAGAAAGGCGCTGCCGGCCCACAAATCAGCAAGAAATCCACGGAAACCCGGCAAGCACAGCATGCCGACTCTGGAAGCAACCAGAACAAGGCCCGTTCAGAATCCGCTGAGAAGCGTGCCACCTCAGTAAAAAGCGAAACGGCATCAAAAGAAGTTCCGGGCAAAGCGCCAGCAGTCTCGACAGCTACCGACAAAAGTCCCGTTGATAAACAGGCACAAGCACACAATCAGCACCAACAACGCCCCAAGCCACAGAAAGGCCAAGCCGGCTACAAAACCTACCCCAAAGCCAAAGTGCACACCTTGACCGACGCCGAAAAAGCCGCGGCGGCCAAAAGCCAAAGTGACAATCTGGCAAAACCGAGGTCAAAAGGCGAGGGTCAGCAGGCCGCAGCAGCACAGCCTGCAAAACCAGCGACTAAATTACCCAAAAGTGATTCACCTGCCCTGCCACCGGCTCCTGCTTCAGATGCTTTGCCTGTGCCCAAATCCGAAGCCCGGAAAACTAACACGACTTCCTCTCAACAGGACAAACCGGAAAGCTAAGGAAGTTCTGATTGAATCTGGTGCGAGCAGATTGTCGTGTAAAATTGTTCAATCCAAGGCGCAAACTGCACGCAATAGCAAGCTATTGTGAAGGTTTGCAACGCTGAAATGGATGATTTTACGCCACCAGATGCCGTGTCACGATTCAATCAGAACTTCCCTGAACACTGTCTGTTTTAGCAGCCAGCTCAGCGACATAAAAAGTGTCCATAAAAAAGCCCCGAGCTCTTTGGAGATCGGGGCTTTTTTAACCCGGAAAACGGGCTTTAAGGCAGGGTATGTGCCGCCTTACTTGGACAGCGGCTTCTTGCAGAAGTACCAATCCACACACTGGTAACCGGCTTCCATACGCTCACGCGCCTCCTCCACTGTAGCAGGCGGCGGCACGATGACGTCATCACCGGGCTGCCATCCTTCAGGCGTAGCCACGCCTTCGGCGTCGGAAGTCTGCAAGGCCACCACCAGACGATAGATTTCGTCAATGGATCGGCCATTGGTCATTGGGTAGTAAACCATGGCCCGCAGAACCCCTTTGGGATCAATAATAAATGTCGCACGAACCGCAGAGGTATCACTGGCGCCAGGCATAATCATGCCGTAGCTATGCGCCACCTTCATATCCAGATCGGCAATAATCGGGAACTGGATTTCCTCGCCGAAGTTGTCCTTGATATTTTTCTCCCACGCCAGATGAGAAAAAACGCTGTCAATGGACAGTCCAAGCAGTTCGGTATTAATGTCTTTGAAATCCTTATAGCGGCGGTTAAAAGCCAGAAACTCTGTGGTACAAACTGGCGTAAAATCCGCTGGATGAGAAAACAGAATCAACCACTTGCCTTTGTAATCAGCCAGCGCTTTGCGGCCATGTGTGGTCACGGCATCAAAGTAAGGCGCTGGCTCATTCAAACGTGGCAATTGTTGTACAGTCTGTGTGTTTTCAGTCATGGCATATCTCCTCGTTGCGTTGTGATTGTTGCAATAAATGTAGTTAAACGTCAGTCAATGACAACCTTGTGGCTCATTATGGGGCCAATACACACATTAGTAAAGTTGAATATTCAGAACGGGACGTTCGACTTACTGAATCGACACGGTCGCTTAACTTACTACTTAAATGGGGATTAGTGATGAAATATCAATGGCTGATCTTTGATGCCGACCACACCCTGTTCGACTTTGATCGCTCGGAAAAAGCCGCATTAGAGGACACACTCAGGGCTTTCGGTCTGCCGGCAGATGAGTCTATCCATCGAGCCTACCAAGGCATTAATAAACCTCTCTGGAAGCAGTTGGAAAAGGGTCAGATCACGGCTGCCGAACTGAAACAACGACGGACACAGGCTTTGTTTGAACACATCAGCAGCCAACGATTGCAAGAAAGTGATGTCACTGTCCAATTGGCGTCCATTTCTCATCAGGCTTTTCTCGACCAGTACCTGAAAAACCTGGCCGAGCGGGTTTATCTTTTACCCACTGTCGCGCACACCCTGAAAGCCCTGGCTGGACACTGCCGCATGCTGATTCTCACCAACGGCATACATGCCATGCAACACCAGCGGTTACGCAACAGTGGCCTGGCAGACCTGTTTGAAGGTTTGGTTTCCTCGGACAAGGTGGGCATTGCCAAACCTGATAAACGAATCTTCCAATTCGCTCTGAGTCAATTGGGCAATCCGCCCCGGGAACAGGTACTGATGGTGGGGGACAAACTGGATACTGACATTTTGGGGGCACACCGGGCTGGGCTGGACAGTTGCTGGGTGCATCCGGCCGCATCAATGCCAACACCACAGGGTTTCCAACCCACCCATCGCATCACCCGCCTGGATCAACTGCTGCCCATTGTTCTGCCTTGGGAGCCTCTGAATGAATCTGGCGAAAGCAGATTGTAGTGTAAAATTGCTCAGTTCAAGGCGCAAACCTTCACAATAGCAAGGCTATTGTGAAGGTTTGCAACGCAGAAATGGCCGATTTTACGCCGTAAGATGCGGTTTCACGACCCAATCATAGGCTCCCTAGTTAATAGTGGTCTGCGAAACGCCCATGACCACCGGAGCTGACTTGCCATTGCTCTGCCACAGGCTTTGCATATAGGCACCTCGGGTCTGGTTGGCCGGCCCAACCGACTGATTCCGGTTACACAAAACATTCTCGCTGGCAAAACTGTTATTGCTGGCTTCGCTGGCGAGAAAGTCAATGTATTCCTTGCTGGCTGTTTGGTAATTCAGGCTGGCGGTGACGGTAATGGGTAAAGTGACGCCGCTGATGGGGATGCTGTACTGGGTGATATCCCAGTTGACCAGTTCTCCGGGGTGTTGGGGATTGGCCGGATAGGTGATGCCCACGGGTTTTGTTTCAATGGAAGGCATAAACCCCAGTGGCGGAATGCGATTGTCCTTGGCCACGCAATTATTGAGCACAAAATGAAACAGCTTGCGACCGGAGGTTTCTTCAGTCACGCATTGACTGCCATCCCAAATGCCTTGGAGTGTTTCATACACTTTCAGCTGCGCATCGTGAGTCAGTTCAGCTGTTGAGGCATTATAGGCGCCGGACTCCCAAATTAGGTTGTTGTTGGCATCGCGGGCTTCCACATGCAGCCACATGCGCCTGCCTTCTGGATAACCCGTGGGCAATTTGTGGCCTGTGAGGTTGGTCACCTTGACACTGACCTGGGCTGAATTGGCGGTCACGCTATCCACACTGGCTTCCACCATGGCACTGCGATTTTGCAGCATGTCCAGCGCGTAGAGCACCGTTCTGTCAAAACCGCTTTCCCGTCCCAGGGCCGCGCCATAGGCAGATTTCAACACCGCAGGCATCCAGGCATTGCCACCGGCAAACTGGTGAATGCGCAAGTTGTCCTGCCGCGTTCCCTGATCCCGAATCGTACAGGCCCTGGCGTTGATATCAGGGCTGTTATCCATATGACAGGCCTGGCACGATTCGGTTTTGGCAATGGCCGGTATGTCATCGGTGACCAGCATTTCGCCCAGGCTGTCACGGAAAATCAGGTCACCAAAGCGGCTGTTCAGCCATTCGTCGTAAGTGCGCTCAATGGGCATGGCCCGGCCGGTGTCAGTGCCATCGGTGTCGATCAATGTTCTGGCAAAACCGTTTGAAGTATCGGGTGAAGAAACGTTATGGCAGCTGCCACAAAACTGGCCGGTCTGGATAAAGGTGGAATGTTCCCATTCATGCGGAGGCCCGCTATAGGTGCCATCCGGGTAGTTATAAGGGCCTTTGCGGCATGGGGTATTTCCCCCGCTGCAGGCTGCATCATCCAGCCAGGCATTGGCGTTGTTGGTGATCAATGCCTGCCCTTGGGGCCCGCTGTCCTCCTGACGGTGACAAAAATGGCAGGTCACGCCCGAGTAATCATTTTGGCCATTATCCGAACTGGTTACCGTGCCTTGCAGCTGGCAACCCGTGGCGCCAAACGGATCAATCGTGCCATTGGTTTTTTTGGCTGCATTGCCGCGATACCAGCCGCGATTGGTGTGGCAACGAATACAAAAATCGCCCACACCGGGCACATCATTGTTGGCTACATCAAGCGCTGCCCAAAACAATGGGTCGCGGGTGGCATTGGCCATCATGGAGCCTTCCCAGGTGGAAAAAGGCAGATTGTCCCAATCGGGTGGAGAGAACCCCTTGTGGCAGTTGGCGCAGTTTTGTGCCGGCATCAGGCCAAAGCTCAAGCCCGGCTGGGTTCCGTGAGGGGTAAAGTCGGTACTTGTTCCCTTCAAGCTGACTTTACTCCTGTTGCCCAAAACCGAAGAATGCGGGTCATTAATCCCTGTGGCCGCATTGACAAATGGTGTCAAGAGCAGAAACAGGAAAGCAAAAATTTCAGGCTTCAACAGGCGATGGCAGTTTTGTTCGGGCATGGCTCTCTCTCTTTCTTATAGTTTAGATAAAACTAATATACCAGTTTTGTCGCTGATGGCAAGTTGACAGCGCAAAATCCTTGCAAGTCCCGGTACATTGCCTACACGAGTAAGGCAATTTTCGCGGCCACCTGCCAGCAAATGGCCACTGCCACCATGCCATGTCCTTGCCTATACTGGAATCGTTGTTCAGACACCGGTTATGAGTTACACCCCGCTGGGAACAACATTCTTGAATCAATAATCTTTGGAGAACTTTTCATGAAAATTATCACTCGCACTGCCCTGCTGTGCCTTTTGCTGGTTTCTTTTGGCGCACTGGCCAATGTCAACATCAACACCGCTGATGCACCAACCATTGCCAAGGAACTGAAAGGCATTGGGGAAAAGAAGGCCCAGGCCATCGTCAACTACCGCAAGCAACACGGCCCCTTCAAAACCATTGAAAGCCTGACGGAAGTCAAGGGCATTGGCCTGAAAACCGTGGAGAAAAACCGCAGCCTGATCAAACTCACCAGCAAATAGAACGACCACTCTCCACACACAAAAAGCCCGGGGTGACTCGGGTTTTTTTGTGCCTGTCTGTTTGTTTTCTTGATCGAATCGGGGTGTCTCTGACCGCCACTAACTCCGGTTTTTGCCCTAGGGAAGCTCTGAGTGAATCTGGACGAAGCAGCTTATGCTTGAAATGTGCGAGGACAAGGCGGAGTTCGCAGCTAATAGCCGGCTATTGGCCAAAACTTCAACGCAGTTATCGGATATTTCAGGTGTGAGAAGCGAGTTCACGATTCACTCAGAGCTTCCCTTGGCCAACGACAGCAAACGGGATCGCCCCACACGGGCGAATAACCGCCGTACCCAGGCCAGCCGCTGCGATGCCCAGTGCCGCAGGTCATCCAGCCACACATACAGACTGGGCAGAACCAGCAGTGAAATAACCGTAGAAAAAATCAACCCGCCAATAATCGCCCTGGCCATGGGGAAATATGGCGGCCCGCCGTTGCCACCCACGGTGGAAGTGCTCACCGCCAGCGGAATCAAACCCATGACCGTGGTGGCCACGGTCATCAGAATGGGACGAAGGCGGTCTTTGCCGCCCTGGATAACGGCCGCCTCACGTGGCAGGCCACGCTGTTGCAGACGGATGATGTGGTCAATCAGCACAATGCCATTGTTAACCACCACACCTATCAGTATCAAAATACCGATCATGGCCATGAGGCTGAAGGTGGTGCCGGTCAAGTAGAAGAACCAGTAAACACCCACAATGGAAAAGGCAATGGACGTGACCACCACCAGCGGAAACAGCACCGATTCAAACACCGCTGCCATGATGATAAAAATCAGCGCCACGGCGATGAGGATATTGCGCGACATTTTTTTCATGGTTTCATTATCACGATCAAAATCCTGGCCAAATGACCAGAAATAGCCGGCCGGAAAGCTCAGGCCGTTCAGTGTTTGACTGATGGCCTGGCGGATGGCCCCTAGATCACTGTCTTTATCGGTTTCCAGACTGATGCCAATGGCCGAGGTGCGGTTCATCCGGTTCAGCGATTCCGCAGCCAATCGGCTTTCCACCCGAGCAACCGTTTCCAGCGGCACCTGCCTGCCATCGGTGGTTTTGATTGGCAGCTTCAACAATTGATCTGCCTGAAAGCGGCCCTTTTCATAGAAGCGCAAGATGACCGGGATTTCTCCTTCTTCGGTCACGAATTCCCGCAAATTCATGCCGCGCAGCGCCACCGAAACATTTTGTGCCAGGGTTTCCGGATTAACCCCGGCCAGCATGGCTTTTTCCCGATCCAGCACAATACGCAACTCCTGACGGGGGTTGCGCACGTCCTCACGCACGCTTTTGATGCCGTCGATGCCATTCAGGGCCAGGCGCACCG
>WGBZ01000003.1 GCA_015494035.1 Lysobacterales bacterium
GCATGAGCCGGGCCGGGATATGCTGACCAACTCTGTGACGGTCGACCTTTTCGGTCTGCGTGAGGGGGGCGAACTGACCGGACAACTGATTCCCGCGCCGGAAAAAGACGGGCAGGGCAAGCAGTTGTCGGTCGAGCCGGGCAAAAAATACTTGCTGGAAAGCGTGTTGCGAACGCGCACGCCGGGACACTGGTTCACCCAGGGCACGGCCGATTCCAATCAGATATGGCTGGAAGTGCGGCTCTATCACAACGATAAACTGGTGGCCATCAATGGCGGGCTGGACAAGGGCGGCGTGCTGGATGACTGGGCCTACAAGGTCAATGCCTATGTCATCGACAAGGACGGCAACCGGGTTGACCGGCGCAATGCCGAGGACATGTTCACCATGCTCTACAATCACCAGATTCCACCGGGCGCGGCGGCACTGGTGCATTACGCCATTGAGGTGCCGGACAACGCCACTGGCCAATTGCGGGTGGAAGCGGCGTTGCATTACCGCAAATTCGATACCCATTACTACCGTCTGTTCATGCATGATGCAGGCAGAAAGAATGATTTGCCCATTGTCACTCTGTCCCGCGATCAACTGGTGCTGAACATCAAGGACGACACGGAAAACCTGCAAGACACGCAAGACACGGGAGACAGCTATCGAGTCAACAGCCACAACACGGACAGCACGCCCGATCAGCTAATCCCGTCACAGCAATGGACGCGCTGGAACGATTACGCCATCGGCGCCATGCGCAGTGGCGCTTATCGGCAGGCAGAAGAAGCCTTGCAACCCCTGGCGGCTTCCGGACAACCCCTGGCCTGGATCAACCTGGTGCGCAGCTACTTTCAACAGGGCCGGTTGTCCGAAGCAGGGCAGGCGCTGGTGTCGGCGGCCGAATCCGGTCACCCGTGGCCGTGGCAACTGGACTTTTTCTCCGGCTTGATCGATTGGCAAAACGGTTACCTGGATAAAACCGTGCAGGACTTCCAGCGCGTCTACAACAGCGCCTATGCTCCAGCCCAGGCATCGGGTTTTGACTTCTCCAAAGATTATGCTTTCGTGACCCGGTTTGCCGAAGCCGTGTACCAGTTCAGCAAGATGCAAACCGGCCCGGCACAACAACAGGCGTTGGACAAAGCCCGTCAGTTGTATGAAGAAGTGCTGGCCATGAACCCCGAATGGCCAGATGCCCATTATGGTCTGTCTCAGGTTTACGCGGCCCTGGGAGATAATGACAAGGCCAGTGAACACCGGGCCTTGCACCAGAAATATAAAGTGGATGACAATGCCCGCGACCGGGCCATTGCCCTGGCTCGCAGCAAAGACCCGGCGGCTGATCACGCCGCCAATCCCATTGCCATTTACGCACTGGACAAGGCGGAAAAATGGCTGACGGTGGATGACTACCGGAAAACGCTGCCGGTTTCTACCGCTTCGCCGCAGTCTCCGCAAGCACTGGAAACACCCAACACACCAAATAAAACAGGCACGCCATGAAAAAAACCAACCCCCAAAATCAACGCCACACTCGTGGCGAGGATCAGCAGGTGATTGAGGTGTTTTTCAAACGCTCGTTGCAGGCACTGGCGTTAGTGGCGCTCATTGGGGCGGGGCTGTGGTGGCTTTTGCGCGATGACAGCCCGGCACAACCGCTTGCTGACAAGACGGCCTTTGAGGCTCCGCGCGCCATGCAGCCTGTTACCCTGGACAAAAAGCCACCGCCCACGGATTTCCAAGAGCAGGGCAGGCAGCGTGGTATTGACATGATTCAGTACAGTGGTGCCCGGGGAGAACGCATGCTGCCAGAAACCATGGGTTCTGGCGTGGCCTTCATTGATGTGGATAACGACGGCGATGATGACCTGTTTTTTGCCAATGGCAGCGCCTGGCCCTGGGATCCGCAACCTGCGCATGCGCCCACGCAAAAACTGTTCCTGAACAATGGCAGCGGTCGCTTCAGCGATGCCACCTTGGCCTTTGGATTGGATAAAACCTTTTATGGCACTGGTGTGGCCGTGGGTGACGTGAATGGCGATGGCTGGCGCGATCTGTTTGTGGCGGCGGTGGGTAAAAACCGGCTGTTTATCAATCAGCAGGGACATAAATTTGTTGAATCGGATCAGCCACTGGACTGCATGGACGATGGCTGGAGCACCTCGGCCGGCTTCTTCGATTACGACAAGGACGGCGACCTGGACCTGTTCGTGGTTAACTACGTGCAATGGAACAAGGAGTTAGATTACCTGGCCGACTACCGCCTGGACGGTATTGGCCGGGCTTACGGACCACCCAGCAATTTCCCCGGCAGTTGGAACTGCCTGTTCGAAAACCGCTCGGGCACATTGGTGGACGTGACTGAAAGTGCCGGTCTTAAGGTGCTTAACCCGGCCACCGGCAAACCTTCGGGCAAGGGCTTGGCGCTGGCGTTTCTGGATGTGAACGATGACGGCTGGCTGGACGTGGCGGTGGCCAATGACACCAGCGGCAACTTTTTATTTGTCAATGACGGCCAGGGCCATTTTGTCGAATCGGCAGACCGTTATGGTGTGGCTTATGATGCCAGTGGCAAGGCCACCGGCGCCATGGGGCTGGATGCCTCCCATTTCAGGAACACAGACGATGTGGCCTTGAGCATCGGTAACTTTGCCAACGAGATGACATCTTTCTACGTCAAGCGCGGACAACAGCCTTTTTTTACCGATGAATCGGTCATTATCGGGGTGGGACCCAAAAGCCGCCATGCACTCAGCTTCGGTCTGTTTTTCTTTGATTACGACCTGGACGGACGACCCGACTTTTTTCAGACCAACGGCCACGTGGAAAACGAAATCAATCGCGTCCAGCCGGCCCAGCATTATGCCCAGAAAAGCCAGTTGTTCTGGAACTGCGGTAATGATTGCCCTCGGACGTTTGTGCCGGTGGAAAAAGCCGGCGACCTGACGCGACTGGATGTGGTGGGCCGCGCGGCCAGCTATGGCGATGTGGATGCCGACGGCGATCTGGACATTGTGCTCACACAGGTGAACCGGCCGGCGCTGCTGTTTATCAACCAAAGTGAGACCGGTCACTGGTTGCGGGCGCGCCTGCGAGGAGGCAAGGGCAACCCGGATGCCATCGGCGCGCGTGTGCAACTGCTGGACGCCGACGGGAACCCCCTGCGGCCTGCGGTGCTGCACAGTCTGACCCGCAGTTACCTGGCACAAACCGAATCGGTGATCACTTTTGGTTTGGGCCACTCCACAGCCGGCCACCGCCTCAAAATTACCTGGCCTGATGGCAGCACACAAATCACCGATGTGCTGGCCCCTGATCGCTTGCATGAAATAAGCCTGCCGGAAGCACAGCAGTCTGAAGCTGCCCGCACGCCATGACCGCCCTGATCACCGGCATTGCCGGAGAACGACTCACCGAAGACGATCACCGCCTCTTGCAGCACCCGCTGGTGCAGGGCGTGATCCTGTTCAAGCGCAACTACCGCGACTATACCCAGTTGCAGGCGCTGGTTCGGCAAATCCGGGCACTCAAGGGGCGTGATTTTCTCATTACCGTGGATCAGGAAGGCGGTCGCGTGGCCCGTTTTGATTTGCCATTTACGCGCTTGCCTGCCCTGGGTGCAATCGGCGCGGCGTATGCGCGGGATCCAGACCTGGCGCGGGCATTGGCCCATGTCCATGGCTGGTTGATGGCCACCGAGCTGCTTTCTGTGGGCGTTGACCTGAGCTTTGCGCCAGTGCTGGACATTGATAACGGCTCGGAGGTGATTGGCGATCGCGCCTTTTCTGCCGACCCTGATGTGGTGGCGGAACTGGGGGGCATTTACTGCGGGGCCATGCATACCGCGGGCATGAAAACCACCGGCAAGCACTTTCCCGGCCATGGCACGGTCAAGGCCGATTCACACCATGAATTGCCCGTCGACCGGCGGCCAGTGGCTACCATTTTTCACCAGGACATGCGGCCTTTTGCGCGCCTGATCAAACAGGACAAACTGGATGCGGTCATGATGTCACACGTCATCTACGCTAGTGGCTGTGATGCGCCGGCGGGCTTCTCCAGTCACTGGACTCAACAGGTGCTGCGTGGGGAACTGGGTTTTGCAGGTGCTATTATCAGTGACGACCTGGGCATGGAGGCGGCTTTTTGTGCCGGGGACGTGGCCGGACGTTATCGTGCCTGTGTCGAAGCCGGGGCAGATATTGCCCTGACCTGCACGCCGGAACTAACCGCCGAACTGCTGCATTCCTTCCCGGTTAAAGCGCCACCCAGAAAAGCCAGACAGGCCTGTCTGTCACTGCGTGGGGAGGCTGTGCGCACTGATTCCAGACCCTTTTGGCAACAGCAAATATGGGTGGCCATGCGACGCAACCTGGTTGAGCTAGAAGCCCTGGCAAAAAACCTTATGAGTCAACAAGTTAGACAGGAAAACTAAAGTCAAATAATACGAGGCAGAAATGACCCAAAGCACTCAGGAAAAACCCAATAAAGCGGTTGAAACACAGGAGGGGCACAATGCCTATCCCCACCTGTTGCAACCACTGGATCTGGGGTTTACCACCTTAAAAAACCGGGTATTGATGGGTTCCATGCACACGGGCCTGGAAGATCGTGCGCGGGATTATCACAAACTGGCAGCGTATTTTGCCCGCCGGGCCGAAGGCGAGGTGGGCTTGATGGTCACCGGCGGCATTACCCCCAATATCCGGGCCTGGTTGTCGCCATTTTCCGGTTTTCTCAAGTACCGCTTTCAGGTCAAACGGCACACCCTGGTGACCCGGGCAGTGCATGCAGCCGGGGGCAAAATCTGCATGCAGATTCTGCACGCCGGCCGCTATGGCTATCACCCCTTTTCGGTCGCCCCTTCCGCCATTCAGTCGCCCATTACGCCTTTCAAGCCAAAAGCCCTGACGCCGCGCGGGGTGGAAAAACAGC
>WGBZ01000004.1 GCA_015494035.1 Lysobacterales bacterium
CGTGGTGCCCAAAGAAAAGGGAGAACTCAAGGATCAACGCGTTTACCTGCGGGAAGTCCAGCGCAAGGGCCAGTTTGTGCGCCAGCGGGCGGAAGACTTGCAACAAGGTCGGAAAATTCTCCCCCGTGGCCACCGTTTGCGCCCTCAGGACCTGGGCCTGATTGCCTCGGTGGGCTGCACCAAAGTGGCGGTGCAATCACCGGTTCAGGTCAGCCTGTTCACTGGTGGTGATGAAATCATCCAGCCCGGTGATCTGGCGCCTGGCGCCGACTTGCCCATGGGCAAAATCTTTGACTCGGTGCGCTACACCCTGCAGGGTTTGTTGCAGCGCCAGGGTTGTCAGATCAAACTGGCCGCGGCCTTGCCCGATGACCCGCAGGCGATCCGCACGGCCTTGCTGGCAGCGGCCCGGCCCGGGGAAGTCATTATCACCAATGGCGGCATTTCGGCCGGCGACAAGGACTTTATTCGTGATGTTCTGCAGCAACACGGGCAGGTGATATTCCACAAGGTGCGTATGAAACCCGGGTTTCCCTTCATGCTGGCTGAACTGAACGGGGCACTGGTGTTTGCCCTGCCGGGTAATCCGGTTTCCAGCTTTGCTACCTACAGTCAACTGGTGTTGCCGGCTTTGCGCGAACTGGAGGGCGAAAGCGCCACCTCACCATTGCAATTCGAAGCCCGCATTGACCAGAAACTGAGCAAATCCCACTACCGGCGCGAATTTGTTCGCGGCGCCCTGCGCTATGAAGCCGGTGCCGGTTTTGCCGTGTCCGTGTGCGGTAGCCAGAGTTCCGGACGCCTGTCTTCGGTGACCCAGGCCAACTGCTTTATTGTGCTGGATGAAACCCCGGTTGAGTTGCAAGCTGGTGACCGGGTGACGGTGCAACGGTTCTGTGATCTGTTCAATCCGCATGGGCTCTGAGGGCATGTCAGCCATTCAGTCCGTGAGTCCTCAACAGGCGCTGGCGCTGCAAGCGCAAGGCGCGCTGATGCTGGATGTGCGTACACCAGCCGAATGGCACACCGGCGTGGCCCCCAAAGCACTGTGCCTGAGCCTGGCATCGCTGCTAAACGGTGATGAACAGGCCTGTCAGTCATTACCGGCGGACAAAAACACGCCAGTGATGCTCGTGTGCGAAACCAGTCAGCGTTCGCAGCAAGCCGCCGGGCTTCTGGCACAACGCGGCTACCGTAATCTGGCGGTGGTCAGCGGTGGCATGGCAGCCTGGCGAACGCATGGCCTGCCGCTGGAACAGCCGCCGGTGGACGAAGCGGCGTTACGCTATGACCGCCATTTGCGGCTGCCGCAATGGGGTCATTCGGCGCAGCAGAAACTTGGTGATGCGCATGTGTTGATGGTGGGTGCCGGGGGATTGGGTTCGCCTGCGGCTTTGTACCTCACCGCCGCCGGCGTGGGGCATTTGACCGTGGTGGATGACGACACGGTGGAACTGTCCAACCTGCAACGGCAGGTGCTGCACAGCACGGAAACCCTGGGCCAACCCAAGGTGAAGTCGGCCGCCGGTCAATTGCATGCCTTGAACCCCTTGGTAAAGCTGACCACTGTTGAACAACGCCTCACTGCCGACACCATTGATGCCTTGCTGGCGGGCGTGGATGTGGTGCTGGATGGTTCAGATAACCTGCAAACACGCTACCTGGTGAATGAAAGGTGCCAGCAAAGGGGCATCCCGCTGGTCTATGCCGCGGTTTTCCAGTTCGAAGGCCAGGTGGCCAGTTTCGACTTTCGCCAGCCAGATTCCCCTTGCTACGCCTGCCTTTTTCCGCCCAGTCAGGCGGCGGAACCGGCCAATTGCTCGCAAGTGGGTGTGCTCGGTGTGGTGCCGGGCGTTGCCGGAACCCTGCAAGCCAGTGAAGCCATCAAGCTCATCACCGGCATTGGTGAAAGCCTCAGTGGGCATTTGTTGACCTTTGATTTGCTGGAAAACCGCTTTCGCCGTTTGGTGTTGAAAAAGGACGCTCGCTGTGCGGTGTGTTCCAAACAAACAATCGGCCCGCAGCGTCAGTCATAAGGGCGCTTAGGCCGGCCAGTCACCCTTAATCTTCAGAACTCAGGAAAATGCCATGAGCAGTGATCCCAGACCCATGCCTTACCCGCACCTGTTTCAACCCGTGGTGTTGTCAGAAAGCCTGGCTTTACCCAATTCCGTGGTGATGGCGCCTTTGACCCGTTGCTTTGCCGGCGAAGGCCTGGTGCCCACGGATGAAATGGCCAGCTATTACGCCAAACGGGCCGATGCCGGACTGATTGTTTCCGAAGCCACCATCATCTCACCTGAAGCACAAGGCTATCCCGACACGCCGGGTATTTTCTCCCCCGAACAGATTGCCGGTTGGAAGAAAGTTACTGCCGCTGTGCAGGCCAACGGAGGGCGGATATTCAACCAGCTCTGGCACCTGGGCCGGGTGGCGCACAGCCATTACACTGGCACCCAGCCGGTGGCGCCTTCGGCCATTGCCTGGCAGGGTCGAGTACCGCGATCCCCTGGGCTGGAATACGAAATGCCCCGCGAACTGAGCACCGAAGAGGTCAGGGTGTTGGTGAAAAAGTACGCCCAGGCCGCCAGCAATGCTCTCGAAGCCGGTTTTGACGGGGTCGAAATCCATGGTGCCAATGGCTACCTGATTGACCAGTTTTTGCGCCAGCAAACCAACCAGCGCAGTGATGAATACGGCGGCAGCCTGAAAAACCGGGCCCGCTTTGCGCTGGAAGTCACCGATGTGGTCATTGATGCCGTGGGCGCTGATAAAGTCGGTATCCGCCTGTCACCCAATGCCCACGTGCACCTGGAACACAGCCCCGGGGACGAAGACACTTTTATTTATCTGTTAGAAGAATTGGGCACACGCGGGCTGGCCTATGTGCACGAAGGCGCCTTTGACGACCACATCGAATACGATTACCTGGGCGGGCGGGCCTCGGCTTTCCTCAGAAAACATTACCCGGGCAACGTAATTGCCTGCGGCAGCCTCGGGTTTGAGGAAGCCGATGCCATGCTGAAAAATGGCCAGACTGATCTGGTGGCCATCGGTCGTCCGTTTATCGCCAACCCCGACCTGATGCACAAACTACAAACCGGCGCAGACACCACCGTGTTTGACCAGGACATGCCCAAGCACCTGGTCTGATTTATCACGCTTCTACTACCCGTTTTTCAGGCAGAAAGCGGTGCTTATTCGCCAATGTCGATGCGTTTGTTGTCGCTCTGGGCTTCGCGGCGCAGGGCGTTGATGACATTCAGGTTCAGGCGATAATTCGAGTCTAGAAAACTCCCTTCAGGCGGTGCCGGCCAGTGGCTTTTGTCCACCTGGCCGTACCAGTTCAGCGCCGCTTCGACCACTGGCTGACGCCCGTTGGCATCGGCAATGAAGTCAAACGGCTTGAGGATATGATGTAGCCGGGCAAAATCCGGGCCTTCGGCTTGCAGGGCTGCGGCGATGCGGCTTAGGCTCTGGTGGGCAAAGCGGCGGATGGCCGGGTAGTTGTCCTGCAAGGCCAGCAGCAGGTGTGGGATGAGAAAGTGCCGCCGGCTGAAGGGTAGGGTTTCTTCATGACGGCTCATGTTCCAGGCCGCCAGGCCCCGCTCCACCGGGTCACCCGAATGCAGCTTGACCACACTCGGAAGTCGGCCGGTAGCGCGGTAATCAGACGGGCTTGCGGCGGCATCCGGCCACAGTGTGCGGGTTTTTTCCAGCACCCAGTTATCGGTTTTGTCCTGATGGCAGTTGATGCAGGCGTTGGGCTTGCCCTGGGCAAATTCCTGCGCTGGTTGCGGGTTGCTGATGTGGTGATCGCGGTGATAGGTCATGATGCCGTAAACGCGCTCTGGCATGTGGCAGTTGTAGCACAACGCCCCTTCAGAGTCCGCTTCATGACCGCTGTGCTCGCTGACTGCGTAAACCAGCTCGGCGTGGCATTGGGCACAGGCCTGGTTGCTGCGTTGCTTTTCTTCCAGCATCCCTTTGGGATCACCGCTGTGCATGGCATGGCAGCTGATGCAAGTTAGCTCACCCTGCTGGTAACAAGCCGACTGCAGCAGGCCCTGGTATTCGTAAGCTGTCAACCGGGGCGTGCCATCGGGCCAGAAACGGCTGGCGAAAATGTCAGACGGCTTGCCCTGGATGGTGGAGTGCTGCCAGACGGGATTGACGTGATCGCCCAGTGGGTCGCCGGGGCGGAAAGTGGGGCCTTTTTCCACCCAGTGACGGGCCTGATCAAGTGTTTTCGGCGTGCGTTGTCCATGACACTGGCCGCAGATTTCGACGCTGCGCTCTTTACTCAAGCGGGCCGGATTGACAATGCTTCGGTCGCCGCTGTCGGTCAGCGCCTGCCAGTATTTGCGCAAGGGATTGAGTCTTTCGGCGGCCACGTGTGCCTCGCCACCGGCGTGGCAGCTTTCACAGGCGATGCCCAGTTCGGCCACGTGAGACGCATAACGCGCGTTCTGGCGCAAATTCAACGGCTGGCCGTGCTTGACGTTGTCCACCAGTTGTTCATAGTTGTTCATGCCCGGTTGCACGCCGGTGTTGTGGCAGAAGATGCAGTTCTGGTTCCACAGCGCGGTGTGATTGTCGAAAGGCTGGTTGTCAGAACCCAAAAATACGCCGTTCATGTGCACCCAGCGTTGATCGCCCATGTGCCACAGCATTTCCAGGCGGTAATAGTTGCCGTCGGTGTAGGGCGTTTGCGCCAGGTATTGCTGGTAGCGGCGAGAACCCACGGTACGGCTGACCTCAAGCGTGTTCAGCAGCGTTTGGCCGCTCTTGTCGTAGTATTCGAAATAATAGCGGTCGCCCTTGCGCACCGGGCGTATGGTGTAGCCCCAGTAACTGTATTTCTTGCCGTTGAAGTCACCCAGAACGGTTTCTGGCGTGGCTTCCTGGGTCATGCTGCGGTGATAAGTTTTGGCCCAGCTCTGATAGCGGTCCTCGTGGCACTCGCGGCATGGCTGGCTGCCGGTATAGCCGGTCTGGTGAAAATCCACCGGTTTTTGCAGGGATTGGTGCGCCAGCAGGAACCCGCCGGCCACGGTGGCAGTCAGAAGCAAAACGGCCAGTAGTGGCCAGTGTCTTTTGGCGAGGGGGAAACCCATTGGCCCGATTGTTCATATATGCCTTGTGATTGCAAGGGCGATGGGTGAAAATTCCAGCACGGGCCTCGCGGCCTGTTATTTTATTGTTTTTACCCTCAGTGCTTCAAGCAGGGAGGTGTCAACAAAAGCCTGAATGTCAAGGAACCGCATGAACCTACCGCTTAAAATCGGCCTGCGCTACACGCGCGCCAAACGCAAAAACCACTTTATTTCGTTCATTTCGTTCATTTCCATTGCCGGCATTGCCCTGGGGGTGATGACGGTCATTGTGGTTATTTCGGTGATGAACGGCTTTGACCGCGAATTGCGGGAGCGCATGTTGAGCATGGTGTCTCATGCCACCATTTCCACTTACGGCAATGAATACCTCACCGACTGGCAAAGAGCCGTGGACAAGGCGGTGCAGCACCTGGACGTGGTGGGCGCGGCCCCCTACATTGATTCGGAAGTACTGATACAGGGCAATCGCACCGAAGGCGCCCTGGTGCGTGGCATTGTTCCCGAACTGGAAGAAAAGGTCACCCAGGTCAATGAGAAAATGCGCTATGGCTCGTTGCAGGACTTGCAGCCGGGCAAATATCGGATTGTGCTGGGTTCCGAACTGGCAGCGGCCCTTGGCGTGGGGCCCGGGGATCAGGTCATGG
>WGBZ01000005.1 GCA_015494035.1 Lysobacterales bacterium
GGCCCGGCCCGCTCCAGGGCCTCGGCGGTGTGCAGGCTCAGGTCACTTTCCGGCAGCGGCCCGTCGGTTTCGATCACCTGCGCCAAGGGCGTGTGTTCGTGGTGCTCCCGCACCACGGCCTGGAACGCATCGGTAAAGGGCTTGAGTTTGTCCCGGTGCACTGTCACGCCCGCGGCCATGGCGTGGCCGCCAAAGCGGCGCATAAGCCCAGGTTGGCGGGTTTCCATTTCCACCAGCGCGTCACGCAGGTGAAAACCGGGCACGGAACGGCCAGAGCCTTTCAGCCACTCGCTCTGTTCGTTTTCAGGCGCGAAGGCAAATACCGGCCGGCCGATGCGCTCCTTGACCTTAGATGCCAGCAGGCCGACGATGCCCTGGTGCCACTCCGGGTGAAACAGACACAGGCCCATGGGCAGGCGATCCATGTGCTTGAGCTGGGTAACAATGCTGTCGGCTAGTTTTTGCATGTCCGCCTGAATGCTGCGGCGTTGGTGGTTGATATCATCCAGTTGCGCCGCCAGATTGCGGGCTTCGTCCGCATCATCGGTCAACAGCAGGTTGATGCCGATGTTCATATCTTCCAGGCGACCGGCGGCGTTCAGGCGCGGGGCCAAAAAAAAGCCGATGGTTTCGGTGGTCACCGAATGGTTTTCCTTGCCGGCCACCTGCAGCAACGCAGCAATGCCCGGCACACAGTGTCCGGCCCGTATGCGGCGAATGCCTTCGGTAACCAGAATGCGGTTGTTGCTGTCCAGCGGCACCAGATCGGCCACGGTGCCCAGGGCCACCAAGTCCAGCCAACGGGCCAGACTGGGCGGAGCCATATCCCGGGACTGGAACCAGTCATTGGCGCTCAGGCGTTGCCGCAGGGCAGCCATCAGATAAAAGAGCACGCCGACACCGGCCAGGTTTTTGGACGGAAATTCACAGTCGCCCAGGTTGGGATTGACGATCGCTGTGGCCGCCGGCAGCTGCTCGCCGGGTAAATGGTGATCGGTGATAATCACATCCATGCCGGCCTGGTTGGCGGCGTCCACACCGGCAAATGACGAGATGCCGTTGTCCACCGTGATGATGACCTCGCACCCACGTTCTTCCAGGATGGGGATCAGCTCCGGGCTGAGGCCATAGCCAAAATCGAAGCGATTGGGCACCAGAAAGTCCACATCCTGTGCGCCAAAGGCGCGCAAGGCGCGAATTGCCAGTGCGGTAGCGGTGGCGCCGTCGGCATCAAAATCTCCCACAATCACAATGCGCTGGTTTTTTTCCAGCGCCTGTTGCAGCCGCGCCGAAGCGGTTTCCAGCCCATTGAGGCCATCCGGGCGCAGCAACCTGTCCAGCCGGTATTGAACCTGCTCAGGTGAGGTGACACCTCGGGCCAGGTAAAGCCGCTCCACCAGCGGATGCAGCCCCAAGCCCCGCAGGGCATCGCTTTGAATAATGGGTCGGTGTTTTATTTCCACCGCAAACCCAGGGGAAGCTCTGGTCGGTTCGTGAACTCGTCACTCATATCTGAAATGTCCGATAATTGCGTTGACGCCCTTGCCAATAGCCTGCTTCGTCCAGATTCAACCAGAGCTTCCCTGGGGAACCTCTGATCGAATCGTGACACGGCGTCTTCCGGCGTAAAATCGTCCATTTCTGCGTTGCAAACCTTCGCAATAGCCTTGCTATTGCGTGCGGTTTGCGCCTTGAACTGAACAATTTTTCACAACAATCTGCTCGCGCCAGATTCAATCAAGGGTTCCCTAGGATCACTCATAGCGGATGGAAAGAATGTAATAAGTGCGAACACCGCCGGGTGCCTGCACCTGGACCTCGTCATCCACTTCCTTGCCAATCAGGGCGCGGGCAATGGGTGAGCTGACAGAAATGCGCCCCTGTTCAATGTCGGCTTCGGCATCACCAACAATCTGGTAAGTGACGGTCTCACCGCTATCTTCGGCTTCCAGTTCAACCGTGGCGCCAAACACCACCTTGTCACCCACATTCAGCTTGCTGACGTCAATCACCTGGGCATTGGAAAGCACGCTTTCCAGCTCGGCAATGCGGCCTTCATTAAAAGATTGCTGTTCGCGCGCAGCGTGGTATTCGGCGTTTTCTTTCAGGTCACCGTGAGCGCGTGCCTCGGCAATGGCGTCAATAATGCGCGGGCGCTCGACGGTTTTCAAACGCTGCAATTCTTCGCGCAGGCGCTCGGCGCCTTTGGCGGTAATGGGTGCTCTACTCATGAAATGGATAATCCTCTTACTGTTTGCCGGCAGGCACGGTGGCAGCCGCCGAGGGGTTGTTCTGGTGCAATTCGCGCAAGGCGAAAATGCGGTTGTTGTTTAAATAGCCGTAAGCCTCCAGCGTGGCGGCGGCGCCATAAATGGTGGTGGAATAATTGACGCTTTGCTGCAGGGCTTCGCGGCGAATGGAATACGAGTCGGCAATGGCCGTAGCGCCTTCGGTGGTGTTGATAATGAAGTCCACTTCCCGGCTTTTGATCTTGTCCACAATGTGCGGCCGGCCTTCCGTGACCTTGTTAACCCGTTCGCAATACAGCCCGGCTTCGCGCAGCAACTGACAGGTGCCACCGGTGGCCACCAGCTCAAAGCCCATGGCATCCAGCTTTTTGGCCAATGGTACCACTTTTTCCTTGTCGGCATTGCGCACCGAAACAAACGCCGTGCCTTGCAGTGGCATGGCGGTCTGGCTGGCCTGCTTGGCCTTGGCCACGGCCTCACCAAAGGTGGCACCCACGCCCATGACTTCGCCGGTGGAGCGCATTTCCGGGCCAAGAATGGGGTCCACACCGGGAAATTTCAGAAACGGAAACACCGGTTCCTTGATAGAGAAATGATTCAGAGTCAGCCGTTCACAAACGCCTTGCTCGGCCAGACTGACGCCAGCCATGCAGCGGGCGGCGATCTTGGCCAGTGGCAAGCCGGTGGCCTTGGAAACAAACGGCACCGTGCGTGAAGCGCGCGGGTTGACTTCCAGCACATAAATATCGTCGCCCTGAATGGCGAACTGGGTGTTCATGAGGCCAATAACGCCCAACGCCCGAGCCATTTTGGCGGCCTGTTGTGCCAGCTCCTGCTGCACTTCGGGGCTAAGGGAAAATGGCGGGATGCTGCAGGCCGAATCGCCCGAATGCACACCGGCCTGCTCAATGTGCTCCATGATGCCGCCCACCAGCACCTCGCTGCCATCACAGATCAAGTCCACATCGACTTCGGTGGCATGGTCCAGAAAACGGTCAAGCAAAACCGGGGATTCGTTACTGACCTTCACCGCCTCGCGCATGTAACGCTGCAATTCCTGATCGTTATTGACGATTTCCATGGCCCGCCCACCCAGCACATAGGAAGGCCGAACCACCAATGGGTAGCCCACTTCCGCCGCCAGTTGCAGGGCTTCTTCGGCGCTGGTGGCGGTGCGGTTGGGCGGCTGCTTCAGGCCCAGGTCATCCAGCACTTTCTTGAACTGCTCGCGGTCTTCGGCCAGGTCAATGCACTGCGGCGATGAGCCGATAATCGGCACGCCGGCTTCCTGCAGCTGTCGCGCCAGGTTCAGTGGCGTCTGTCCGCCGTATTGCACAATCACCCCGTCGGGTTTTTCGATAGCCACAATTTCCAGCACGTCTTCGAGGGTCAAGGGTTCAAAATAAAGCCTGTCGGAGGTGTCAAAATCGGTGGAAACGGTTTCCGGGTTGCAGTTGACCATGATGGTTTCCAGACCATCTTCCTTCAGGGCTAAAGACGCATGAACGCAGCAATAATCGAATTCAATCCCCTGCCCGATGCGGTTGGGGCCACCGCCCAGCACCATGATCTTGCGCCGTGTGCTGGGGCGGGATTCGTCGTGTTGCTCGTAAGTGGAGTACAGGTAGGCGGTGGGTGAGGCAAATTCACCGGCACAGGAATCCACCCGTTTGTAGACCGGCCGCACACCCAGTTTGTGGCGTTGGGCACGCACGCTGTCCTCGTTCACTTGCAGCAGTTCGGCCAGGCGCTTGTCGGAAAAACCCTGTTGTTTGATCGCCTGCCAGGTGGTCGCATCCCATTGCAGGTAGTCCTCACCGGCCATGGCCTGTTCCAGCCGGACGAGGTGCTCGATTTGGGCCAGAAACCACGGATCAATGGTCGAAAGGCGGTGAATATCATCCAGGGAATAACTCAGCCGGAAGGCATCGGCCACATACAGCAGCCGGTCGGACGAGGGTTCCCGCAGCTCTTTATCCAGATCAAAGCCTTCGGCCAGGTCAGCGGCGGAAACCAGCGGGTTGAGACCACTGAGACCGGTTTCCATGCTGCGCAGGCCTTTTTGCAGGGATTCGGCAAAGGTGCGACCAAAGGCCATGGCCTCACCCACGGATTTCATTTGCGTTGTCAGCCGGTTTTCGGCCTGGGTGAATTTCTCAAAGGCAAAGCGCGGAATTTTGGTGACCACGTAGTCAATACTTGGCTCAAACGAGGCGGGAATCACGCCGCCGGTGATTTCATTCTGCAGTTCATCCAGTGTGTAGCCCACCGCCAACCGCGCAGCCACCTTGGCAATGGGGAAACCGGTGGCCTTGGACGCCAGAGCCGAGGAACGCGACACACGTGGATTCATCTCAATGACGATCACGCGGCCGTTTTCTGGATTGATGGCAAACTGGACGTTGGAACCGCCGGTGTCGACGCCGATTTTCCGCAACACCGCCAGGGAGGCATCACGCAGGTATTGGTACTCCTTGTCGGTGAGTGTCTGCGCCGGCGCCACGGTGATGGAATCACCCGTGTGCACGCCCATGGGGTCCAGGTTTTCGATGCTGCAGACGATAATGCAATTGTCCTTGCTGTCGCGCACCACTTCCATTTCAAACTCTTTCCAGCCCAGCAGCGATTCTTCCAGCAACACTTCCGTGGTCGGTGAGAGTTTCAGTCCTTCGGCGGTGATGCGTTCGAACTCTTCCAGGTTGTAGGCAATGCCACCACCGGAACCGCCCATGGTAAAGGAAGGCCGGATAATCACCGGGTAGCCGATTTTTTTCTGGGCTTCTCGGGCTTCTTCGATGTCATGCACCAGGTAGGATTTGGGTGTGTCCAGGCCGATATCGGTCATGGCCTCGCGAAACAGCTCCCGGTCCTCGGCCATGTCGATGGCCTCGCGCGTGGCGCCGATCATTTCCACGCCATACTGATCCAGCACACCATGGCTGGCCAGATCAAGCGCGCAATTAAGCGCTGTCTGGCCGCCCATGGTCGGCAAAATGGCGTCAGGCCGTTCTTTTTCGATGATCTTGGCCACGGTTTTCCAGTTTACCGGCTCAATGTAAACCGTGTCTGCGGTTTCCGGGTCGGTCATGATGGTGGCGGGGTTCGAGTTGACCAGAATCACGCGGTAGCCTTCTTCGCTCAAGGCCTTGCAGGCCTGGGTGCCGGAATAGTCAAATTCGCAGGCCTGACCAATCACAATGGGGCCGGCGCCAAGCACCAGTATGCTTTTGATGTCCTCGCGTTTAGGCACGGTGGGCTCCTGAGTGATCGTTGTGGGCATTAGGGGCTCCGGTTTGCAGGTCGGCTTGTTTGCCGCTGCGCTGACGCATGGCCTGAATAAACGGCTCAAACAAACGGCGGGCATCGTGCGGGCCGGGGCTGGCTTCGGGGTGCCCCTGAAAACCGTAGGCTGGCACGTCGGTGCGGGCGATGCCCTGCAGCGATCCGTCAAACAGGGATTTATGCGTGGCTTTCATGGTGGGCGGCAGGCTGACTTCATCCACCGCAAAACCATGGTTCTGGCTGGTGATCATGACTTCGCCAGTGGCCAGGTCCTGCACCGGGTGGTTGGCGCCATGGTGGCCGAATTTCATTTTGCTGGTGCGAGCGCCACTGGCCAGCGCCAGCAACTGGTGACCCAGGCAAATGCCAAACAGGGGCACGCCGCTGTTGAGCAATTCTCCGATGGCATCAATGGCGTAATCACAGGCTGCCGGATCGCCCGGGCCATTGGACAGAAAAACACCATCGGGTTGCCTGGCCAGCACTTCAGCCACCGGTGTCTGGGCCGGCACCACCGTCAGGCGACAGCCCATTTCACGCAGAATACGCAGGATATTGCGCTTGATGCCATAGTCGTAACAGACCACGTGCAGGTCCGGCTCAGGGGCTGGTTTGGGGGCGCTGGTCTGGATGTCGTATTCCGGTTCCTGCCATTGGTAAGGCGCCTGACAAGTGACTTCACGGGCCAGGTCCATGCCTTCCAGCCCGGCGAATTCACGCGCCAGTTGCACAGCCTTTTCTGTGTCCAGCTCGTTCCCGGCCATCAGGCAGGCTTTCTGGGCGCCTTCATCGCGCAGGATGCGGGTCAGCTCGCGGGTTTCCACCCCGGCAATGGCTACCGTGCCATGGCGTTGCAGGTAGTCGGTCAGTGACTCGGTTTCACGCCAGCTACTGGAACGCGAAGGCAGGTCCTTGATAATCAGGGCTTCTGCCTGCACCTGAGGCGATTCCTCGTCCTGCACATTGCAGCCGGTGTTGCCAATATGCGGGTATGTCAGTGTCACCAGCTGACGGGCGTAGGATGGGTCAGTAAGGATTTCCTGGTAACCGGTCATGGCGGTGTTAAAAACCACCTCGCCCACGGCGGTGCCCTCAGCACCCAAGGAAAAGCCGGTAAAAATCCGGCCATCGGCCAGGGCCAAAATGGCCGGTTGACGCTCGGGGGGAAACAATAATTCCGGTAGTTGACTCACGGCTTACTCTTTTGTCTGGCACACACATTCAGCGGCCTGTGGCGATGGGGCTGGCGCTCAGGCAGGATGAATCCGGTGGTTGTGAACTGCGGTCATTAAGGGAAGCTCTGATTGAATCGTGACACGGCATCTTGTGGCGTAAAATCGTCCATTTCTGTGTTGCAAACCTTCGCAATAGCCTGGCTATTACGTGCGGTTTGCGCCTTGAACTGAACAATTTTTCACGACGATCTGCTTGCGCCAGATTCAATCAGAGCTTCCTTAAACCGCGGCGGCTGGATGGGTATTTTACCCCAAGGTCGCGCCCAATGCACCCGTTGCACGCGGCCCGTTCCCCTTTTGCTGGTCTGGCCACTTTCGCACAGAGAGGCGGGATTTCGGTTTACAATAACGGTCTCTTAACAAGGCGTTTTGCATGCATTATCTTGTTGACTTTGACCCGGTCTTTTTGCAGCTGGGCCCCTTGAAAATCCACTGGTACGGCATCTCCTACCTGGTGGCTTTTATCCAGTTCCTGATTTTGGGCAAGTAC
>WGBZ01000006.1 GCA_015494035.1 Lysobacterales bacterium
ATCCAGACCGGTCTCGTGGCTCATGAGGTTGTGGTGAATGGGCAAATCCAGCTCGCCACAGATTTTCAAGGGCGAGGACAGAAACATATCCAGGGTGTTGTTCACCGCACCTTCGGTGGAATTTTCCACCGGCACCACGCCAAAATCCGCCACGCCCGCTTCCACTTCGGCAAACACCGCGTCGATGCTGGATTCCGGCAAGGCATTGATGGCGTGACCGAAAAAACGGTAGCTGGCCTGTTCGGAAAAAGTGCCCTGGGGACCCAGATAAGCCACATTGAGGGACTTTTGCTGCGCCAGGCAGGCAGACATGATTTCGCGGAACAAACGCACCAGTGTCTCATCTGACAACGGGCCTTGATTGCGCGCCTTGACCGCCCGCAGCACCTGGGCCTCGCGTTCAGGCCGGTAGTAGGCCGTGACGTCGCTGGCGCTGCCCTGTTTGCTTTTGGCCACCGTCTGCGCCAGTTCGGCCCGCTGTGAGATCAGGGCCTGAATGCGCTCATCCAGCGCATCAATGCGCTGCCGCAATGCGCCCAGATCAGGCAACTGACCCGTGTCCTCCTGAGCAGAGTGGCCTTGACCGGGCTGGCTGGGCGGTTTTTCAGCCATAACGGTTCTCAAACTCCCGCATGAAATTCACCAGCGCCTGCACCCCTTCGATGGGCATGGCATTATAGAGACTGGCGCGCATACCGCCCACAAAGCGGTGGCCTTTCAGGGCCAGCAAACCGGCCGCCCGGCTTTCTTCCAGAAAACGCTCGTTAAGGGATTCATCGGCCAGCCAGAAAGTGACATTCATGCGCGAACGGTGTTCGGGCCGCACCGGGTTGGTGTAAAAGTCGCTGCTGTCGATAAACCGGTATAAGGCCTCGGCTTTTTCCTGATTGCGCTGTGCCATGGCGTCCAGTCCGCCGTTCTCCTGCAGCCAGTGCAACACCAGATTGGCCACGTACCAGGGAAACGTAGGCGGCGTGTTGTGCAGTGACTGGCTGTTGGCGTAAGTGCGGTAATCTAGCATCAGCGGCAAACCAGAGGGCGCCCTGTGGAGCAAATCTTCACGCACAATGCCCAGGGTGATACCGGCAATGCCCAGGTTTTTTTGCGCGCTGCCGTAAATGTAACCGTAACGGGTGATATCCAGTGGGCGTGACAGCAGGTTGGAAGTCATGTCCGCCACCACCGGCACCTGATGCGGCACGTCGGGGTCGTGATGCCACTCGATGCCTTCCAGGGTTTCATTAGGGGTAAAATGAAAATAGGCCGTTTCCGGCGTGATGCGATCGAAATTGTGGGCCGGAATTTCTGCGTAGGGCCGGTCTTTGTTGTAAGGCATCAACGGTTCTGCCTGACAGAACTTGCCGGCTTCGCCAATGGCATCCTTGCCCCAGTGGCCCTGTACGAAGTAGATGGCCTGCTGGTCGGGACGGGCAAAATTCATTGGCACCATGGAATACTGCTGGCGGGCGCCACCGGGCATGAATAAAATGCGGTAATTGTCGGGCAAGTCGAGCAGGTCCCGCAACAGTGCTTCGGTTTCGTCCACCAGTTGCCGAAACTCCGGCCCGCGATGGGACACTTCCATTACGGAAACACCGGTGCCACGCCAGTTGGGGAGTTCGTCGGCAATGCGCTGTTTGACCGCCTCCGGCAGCATGGCC
Source organism: Lysobacterales bacterium (assembly GCA_015494035.1). GTDB lineage: Bacteria > Pseudomonadota > Gammaproteobacteria > Xanthomonadales > Marinicellaceae > S144-45. The sequence goes on from WGBZ01000006.1 coordinate 1,662, forward strand.
GGGCCAGGACTGAAATTGTAAATGCTCATGTTTTTCCAATCAGTTGAAACATTATTTGGCTGTTGGGGTTCAAAAGACCTAAGGAGCCTCTAACTGCCGGTGCAAAAACGCGCCCCACTAAAAACAGCATCCACGCCAAGACACAAACGTGAGAATACTACCATGAAATTTAGGCCTGATTGCCACCAGAATGAAGTGACCGATGAACAAATCGCCTGCCACCGGCGGAGCTTTCTGAAAAACGCTGGCCTGCTGGCTACAGGCGGGGTACTGGCCGGTTGCGATTCACGCGCCCAACCAGCCTCTGACAAGGCCGCAAAAGGTGCCGAGTGCGCACCCTATAACGTGTTGTGCGAAGACATCACGGCAGAAAAATACGCCACCAGCTATAACAATTTTTACGAGTTCAGCCTGACCAAAGACGGCCCCAGCCGCCTGGCCGGAGACTTTAATCCCCATCCGTGGACAGTCAGGGTTGAAGGCCTGGTTGAATCCCCTGCAGTGTATGACCTGGAGAAGCTCATTGCCGGCTGCCACCAGGAGGAACGCATCTACCGCTTCCGCTGCGTGGAAGCCTGGTCCATGGTCATTCCCTGGAACGGCTTTGCCCTGCACCACCTGATTAAAAAACTGCGGCCGCTTTCTGCTGCCCGGTTTGTGGAGTTTGAAACCCTCTACGACCCCAAGCGCATGCCCAATCAGAACCGCCAGGTAATTCCGTGGCCGTACCGCGAGGGCCTGCGCATGGACGAAGCCATGAACGAGCTGGCCTTTATGGCCACCGGCATGTATGGCAAGCCATTACCCAATCAGAACGGCGCCCCCATCCGCCTGGTGGTGCCGTGGAAATACGGCTTCAAAAGCATCAAGTCCATCGTGGCCATCCGCTTTACCGACAAGCAACCGCTCAATTCCTGGCACCAGATCGCCCCCCAGGAGTACGGCTTCTACGCCAATGTCAATCCCGAGGTGGACCACCCGCGCTGGTCGCAGGCCAGCGAACGCCGCATCGGTGCCAAGGCCTCCCTGTTCAACCCGCGCATCAAAACCTTGCCGTTCAATGGCTATGGTGAGTACGTGGCCCACTTATACAAGGGCATGGATTTGCGTAAATTCTTTTGACCGCAGCGGGTGAGCATGGCAGGATTTGCCGTAAGGGAACTCAAACCTGCTGACCTGTTTTGCTGGATTTCGGGTTCTGCATGAAAAATCTCTGTTGGCCTAAGGAAGCTCTGATTGAATCTGGCGCGAGCAGATTGTTGTGAAAAATTGTTCAGTTCAAGGCGCAAACCGCACATAATAGCAAGGCTATTGCGAAGGTTTGCAACGCAGAAATGGACGATTTTATGCTGCAAGATGCCGTGTCACGATTCAATCAGAGGTTCCCTAAAGTGGCCCTGATCATTCTTCTCACCTTGCCCTTTGCCAACCTGGTGTATCTGGGCTTGCATGACGACCTCAGTGCCGACCCGGTGGAGTACGTGCTGCATTACACCGGCATCTGGGCCTTGCGGCTGTTGCTGCTGACTCTGGCCATCACACCCTTGAGGCAGCTGTTTGGCGCACCGGTGTTAATCCGTTTCCGACGCATTCTGGGCATAGCCACCTGGGTTTATGCCACGTTGCATTTTGCCGTTTACCTGAGCCTGGACCTGCAGTTCGACTTTGCCCACCTGTGGCAGGACATTCTCAAACGGCCGTATATCACCGTTGGTTTTTTGGCCTGGTTGCTGATGACGCCCCTGGCCCTGACTTCCAGCAACCGTGCGGTGCGTGCGCTGGGCCGGCGCTGGAAAAAACTGCATCGGCTGATTTACCTCATTACCCTGCTGGCCTGCCTGCACTTTATCTGGCTGGTCAAGGCAGACTTGTTCGAGCCGTTGATTTATACTGCCATCGCGTTGCTGCTACTGTTCTACCGTCTGGTCAAAGCCAGCCGCTAGGGAAGCCCTGATTGAATCTGGCGCGTGCAGATTGTGTGTGAAAAATTGTTCAGTTCAAGGCGCAAACCGCACATAATAGCAAGGCTATTGCGAAGGTTTGCAACGCAGAAATGGTCGGTTTTACGCCGCAAGATGCCGTGTCACGATTCGATCAGAGTTTCCCTAGCGCTTGTTAGCACCACGCACGATGGCCCAACCGGTGGTTGGTCTGACCCGTATCCCCTGCTTTTGATTTATGCCCATGACCGACCAAACCAACCACGCCAAGGCCCGTTTGCTGATGCGCCTGGGCAAAGCCATTTCCGAGGCCGGCGCACCGGCACACCGGCTCGAGTCCTCCATGCAGGTGCTCATGGACAAAATTGGCCTGCACGGCAGTTTTTTTGCCATGCCAACGGCCCTGATTGCCTCCCTGGGCAGCGAAGACCGCCAGCAGGCTTACATGGAACGCATCACTCCAGGCGACATCAATCTGGAACGCATTGTCGATCTAAGCGAAGTGATTGCCGCGCTGGAGAGCGACAACATCGGCATTGAACAGGCTCTGAAACGCATCGACGCCATCATTAAACGTCCCCTGGCCTACCCTTTCTGGCTCACAGTGCTGTCATTTGGCCTGGCCTCGGCCAGTGTGGCCGGCCTGTTTGGCGGCAGCTGGCTGGACGTGCTGTTTTCCGGTTTGATGGGGCTGATTACCGGTGGCTTTCTTATTTCCACCGCCGGTCATGACAACATAAAACAACTGCACACGCCGCTGGCCGCCGCCGTGGTCGGATTTCTGTCGCTGGTGATTGCGGCCCGCTTTGCGCAGGTCAATTACCTCACCGTCTCCCTGGCCGGGCTGATTATTCTGGTGCCTGGCCTCAGTTTCACCATTGCCATCCGGGAACTGTCCACCGGCCACCTGGTCTCCGGCAGTGCGCGCATGGCCGGGGCCATCACGGTGTTTTTGTTGTTGAGTTTCGGCATTGCCCTGGGTTACATGCTGGGCGATTACTGGCTGGGCACACCGCCCATGCCCGAGGCTCAACCCATCCCCGAGTGGTTTCTGCTGCTCTCCCTGTTACTCATCAGCCTGTCGTTTACGGTGCTGTTCAACGCCCGATTGCGTGACAGCGTCTGGCTACTGGCCACTGTGGCTTTGGCGATTCTGGGCTCGAAACTGCTGGGACAATGGCTGCAGCAGCCCTTTCTGGCTTTTGCGGTGGTGCTGCTGATTTCCATTTTTGGCAACCTGTATTCGCGCCTGAGCGGCAAGCCCGCTTCCCTGATTCATATTCCAGGCGTCATGTTGCTGGTGCCCGGTTCGGTGGGTTTTCACTCCATTTCCGCCATGTTGCAACACGACACCCTGGCCGGCATTGAAATTGCCTTCAAGGCATTGCTGATTGCCGTGTCCATCGCCGTGGGGCTGCTGGCGGGCAACCTGTTTGTGCCGCCCAAAAAGGCGCTCTAGGGAAGCTCTGATCGAATCGTGACACGGCATCTTGCGGCGTAAAACCGTCCATTTCTGTGTTGCAAACCTTCGCAATAGCCTTGCTATTACGTGCG
>WGBZ01000007.1 GCA_015494035.1 Lysobacterales bacterium
GGTGGCGCCCAGACTACAGACACCATTCAGCGCGGGGGTCAGGTAGCCTTTGCCAAGGATCACTTCCCTTGGCGCCAGGCGGTTTCCCAGTTGCACAAAACTGACCTGCCCATGCCGGGCAGAAAGGCCCCAGGGTTGGGTCAGCCGTTGGTCCTGAGCCTGGCCAAAAGCGTCTACCCACTGCAGCCGAATACTTGCCATGCCAATACCCGCCGCCACCACAACCGCAGGCGTACGGCACAGGGTCTGACCGGATTCATCCAGTAACAGCCACTGACCCGTCTTGGAGGGTTCCTGCCGAATGGTTGCCACCTGGGCGGTGATCCAGGGCAGAGCCTGCAGGGGAAACGCCTCGTCCAGAGCGTTGGTCTGCAGCCAGCCTGCCTCGGGGAAACGCACACCGGCTGGCAACAATTCAGCGCGGACAGGCAAGGGCTTGTCTGGCGCCCCGGTTTCATGGTTTTCGGCCAGCCGTTTTTGCAGGGCTTGTTGCCAGGTACTGGATGATTTTTGGCTTCGGGTCTGTTTGCCATCGGTGGGTTCGGTAAGCCGTAGCACGCCCGAGGCCTGCCAGGCAGCGGCCGGATAGTGGGCCTGAGCATACGCAAAACACCGCACCAGTAGGCGTTCTTCGGCAGAAGGCGCTGCCGTCACCAGCGGCATCACCACCGCCTGCGGATTGCCCGACGCGCCGCTCAAGGTGGGGCCAGCTGAGGCTGGGGCAACGATTTGGCAGGTCACGCCGCGCCGATGCAAGGCCCGGGCCAGGTTCCACCCCGCAATGCCCGCACCAATCAGGGTGACCCGGTCAGGCCGGCTGTTTTCGCTGGTTCGAGGGTGCCAGGGCAGGTCTTTTTTCATGGCTCATTCTGCCCCGCTAGACTTTTCATGCTTTCACAGTCTGGGTGGTGTTTGAGCCCAGGGCGCGGGCCAGTTTGTTCTCCAGGTGCCAGGCGGCGGTGCGTTGCCAGCGGCAGGCGGTGGCCGGGTCGATCAGGTCGGCCTGTTGCAGGGCATCAATAATGGCTTCGTCCTGTCGTGGGACAAGAATGCCCGGGTGCTGACTGGCGTGTTCCAGCACGCACGCCAGCCAGTCGAAATCCGCCGCGTGATGCGGGTTGACCCCTTCTGCGCGCATTTTCTCCTTCAGTGCCTCAATGTCAGCCTTGATTTGCGCAGGATCACTGGGGCGGGTCAGAGCGTCGGCACGAATGCGCTCAAACCGGGCGTTTTGGTTTTCACTGGCTCGTACCAGGCGACTTTTGACCAGCGCCAGGTGTTCCCATGTCCAGGCGCTGTGTTGCTGGTAGTGTTCAAAACCGCTCAGGCTGACCAGCGCCAGCCCCGCATTGCCGTTGGGTCGCAGGCGGGTGTCGAGCTGATACAGCGAACCGTGGTAGGTGGTGGCTGTCAGCCAGTGTACCAGTCGCCGCACCCAGCGTTGCAGAAAACGTTGTTGGCTGGCGTCCTGCCCATCCACAAAGGCATCGTCAACCAGCATGACCAGGTCGAGATCGGAATCCGGGTGCATGCGATCGGTGGCCAGACTGCCGTAGGCCAGCAAGATAAGGGCCTGGGGGGAAAGGGCCACGCCGGGCTGGCGGGCGAGGGTTTCCTCATACGCTTGTTGGCAAGCCAACTGCAGCAGAAACACGGCCAGCCGCGTCAGGTTGCGGCAAGTTTGGCGGCTGTCGTCCTTCCCCGCCAGGTGGTGTTGCAGAATAATAAATTGCTGGGTCAGTTTGAACTGCCGGGCCAGCTCCAGTTGTTCTTCTTCGCCGGTCGGGGCGTGACGATGCACCATTTTTTGCCAGCGCTGGCGAAACCCGGCTTCGTCTGTGGCCGGGGTTTCGGAGGCAAACAGGTTTTCCAGTAAAAAGGGCTGGCGCTGTAGCCACTGGGCCAGTTGGGGGTGTTGCAGCTGGTCGGTGAGCTTGTCCAGCAATAAAGGATCGCGCTGCAGCATGATGAGGTAGCTTTCGCGCTGCCCGATGGCCAGACACAGGTCAACCAGGCGCTGCAGGACGGCCTGGTCTCGGGTTTGAGCGCTCTCGAGAATGGCGCCAATGCGCTCCTTGTGACCCAGTGGCAGACGGGCGTTTTCAAGGGTTTTTTGCAGGTTCTGTGGTAAAGCCGCCTGTCTGTTGGCTGTCGAGTCACGCGGGGATGGCGTGGCAAACAGGCGCTGGAAAATGCGGTGCACGTGCTGCCGGTGTCGCTGCAAAACCTGCTCCAGTTCATTTTCGCCGGTCAGGCCAAAGGCCTGAGCCAGTTGCTGGCGCTTTTCGCTGGTTTGCGGCAAGTGATGGGTTTGCCGGTCGTCAATGAACTGGCTCAGGTTTTCGGCCCGGCGCAAAAACAGCCAGGCTGCTGCCAGTTGCTGTGTTTCCTGTGCGCGCAAGTGGCCCTGTTCCCCCAGGCGGTGCAGGCTATGCCACAGGTCGGGGCCGCGCAAACGGGCATCGCGCCCGCCAAAGGCCAGTTGCAGGGCCTGAACGATAAACTCGATTTCACGAATTCCGCCTGTACCCAGTTTCAGGTTTTCTTCGTCGCCCTGTTGTTGCTGCAGAATTTGTGCCTTGATGTCGCGCAGGCGTTCGAACACGGCGAAGTCCAGGTGGCGGCGGTAAATGAAGGGTTGCAAGTCTTTTAGCAGCGGATCGGGTGCGGAGGCGGTGGATTGGCCACCGGCCACCGGACGGGCGCGTAGCCAGGCCAGACGCTCCCATTCCCGCCCTTCGGTTTCCAGGTAGGTGAGCAGCGCGGAGCGGCTGCACACCAGCGGGCCGGCGGCGCCAAACGGACGCAGGCGCGTGTCCACCCGGTAAACCTGGCCGTCATTGGTGGTACCATCGAGCAGTTGAATGAAGCGTCTGGCCTGTCGCTCAAAATAGCTGTGGGCATTCAGTTGACGCGGCCCGGTGCTTGGCGGGCCGTGGGTCGGGGTGGCATCGTGCACGAACACCAGATCAATGTCTGATGAGAAGTTCAGCTCCTGGCCGCCAAGTTTGCCCAGGGCGAAAACCGTCAGTTGGGCCGGCTGGCCATCGGCCCGGATGATCTGGCCAAAACGCCGATTCATGTCCTGCCGGCTTTCTTCCCAGGCCGCTTCGATGAGCCGGTCGGCCAGCTGGCTGACCTGGGCCATGGTGTGGCGATGGCAGCGCGCCCAGTTGGCGCCTTGCTGCAGATCCAGCACGCCCAGCATGGCCAGGCGGCTTTGTCGATAGCGGCGCAGCAGGGAGAAAATATCAATATTGGCGTGGCGTTGCCGGAAGGCTGGCCAGTCCTGTTTCAGGTTCAGCTCACCGGCGGCCAACACGGCTTGAAAGCGGTCACGGTGGCGAGTGTATTGAGCGCGCGCAAAGGGGCTGAACAGGTAGGGGTCAAGCGTCATTTGTGGCGGTTAACTGGGGCGTTTTGATGCTCGGAAAGCGCGCCGCGTCATCCATTAGGCGGACAAGTCGCGAGCGGCAAAATACGCCTGCTCGGAGACCTTCATCCAGCGTCCGGCCTGAGTGGCAAAATCGCGGTAACTGGTGTAAATGCGCGTGGCCATGGGGCTGCTTTGGCCCAGTTCCGCCACCACCGCCTGGGCGTGTTTTCTGAACTCGCGTAGCACGTCGTCGGGGAAGCGGCGCAACTGCACGCCGTGTTTCTGAATCAGGGTGTCCAGGGCAGCCTGGTTGCGGGCGGTCAAATTGTCCAGTAACTGGGCATTGGTGGCCCGCGTTGCAATTTTGACAATGGCCTGTAAATCCGCTGGCAAGGCGTTGAAGGCGTCCTTGTTGACCAGGCATTCCAGGCAGGCAGTGGGTTCGTGCCAGCCGGGATAGTAATAGTATTTGGCCGCCTGATACAGGCCAAAAGCCAGGTCGTTATAAGGCCCGACCCACTCGGTGGCGTCAATGTTGCCGGTTTGCAAGGCGGTGAACAGTTCGGCCCCGGGCAGTGACTTGGGCGAGCCGCCAGCCCGTTTCAGGACTTCGCCACCCAGGCCCGGAATACGCATGACAAGGCCCTTGATGTCCTCGATGGAATGAATTTCGCGGTTGAACCAGCCGCCCATTTGCACGCCGGTCTGTCCGGCTGGAAAAGGGATCAGGCCAAAAGGCTTGTACAGTTCCTGCCACAACGTCAGGCCCTCGCCTTCATACAGCCAGGCGTTGGTTTCCTGGGCGTTCATGCCAAAGGGCACGGCGCCAAAAAACTGCGCCTCGGGCACCTTGCCTTTCCAGTAGTAGGCCGCGGCATGGCCCATCTGCGCAGTGCCGTTGGAAACGGCATCAAACACCTCGAAGGGCGGCACCAGTTCGTTGCCACCATACACCTTGACGCGCAGGCGACCACCGCTCATCTCGGTAATGGATTGGGCCAGGTAGTTGGCGCCTTCGCCCAGGCCGGGGA
>WGBZ01000008.1 GCA_015494035.1 Lysobacterales bacterium
ACCGGGTCGGGGTTTTCCAGCACAAAGGCCAGGGCCAGTTGTGCCGCTGACCACCCGGGCACCTGATTCAAAAAGCGCAAGCCCCGGGCCTGTTTCAGTTGCGGTCGTTGCCGCGCCAGCGCACGGGCCCAGTACCAGGCATGCTTGGGCAGGTAAGGCCGGTAAAAGGAACGGCTGTAGAGTCCGCCGGCCAGGGCCGCGGCCACAAACACATCCAGGCCACCGGTGGTCAGTTCGCTGATCAGGCGGCTGCGATCCGGTTTGAGCACATTAAAGTCGGTCATCAGGCACTGAAAGCGGCCACTGGCCACGGCCAGGCGGATAATTTCATCGTCAAAGGTGTTGACGCCCACCAGGCCCACCAGGCCTTCACGCTGCAGGTCTTCCAGCACACCGAAGGTGGTGTCATTGAAATCCTCCGGGTTTGGGCCATGCAAGAACAGCACAGGCAGGCGCGAAAGGCCCAGCGCGCGCAGGCTGTTGTGCACCGAGTGGCGAATGCCGCGTTCGCTAAAGTCCTTGTACAGCCGCCCCCAAGTGCCAACCCGGGTGCCGACCTTGCTACTGATCCACAGCTCATCGCGGTTAGGCAGGCCTCGCAAGGCGCGGCCCAGCCGTTGTTCGGCGTGGCCGTTGGCGTAACTGGAGCCGGTGTCAAAAACGGTGATGCCACAGGCCACGGCGTGGTGAACAATCCGTTGCGCGGTTTTTTCCGAAAAGATTTTCTTGGCCCAGTAGCTGGCACAACCCAGGCCGATTTCAGACAAACGCGCATCCGCGTTGTGCAGGGCGCGGTATTTCATTGTGCGCCATCACTGTCATCCAGCTGATGGCCGCATTTCCGGCAGTAAACAGCATCACGATCGTGGCCGGTGAGGGCGCAGGTGGAACAGGTTCGCTGGTCGCGTTTTTTATTTTTCTTCACTGCCCGGTTCAGCTCACTGGTAAAAATGCCGGTGGGCACGGCAATGATGGAATAGCCGGTGAGCATGATGAGCGAGGCAATAAATCGCCCCGGCACTGTTTGCGGCGCAATGTCGCCATAACCCACGGTGGTGAGTGTGACAATGGCCCAGTAGATACCGGCGGGTATGTTGGAAAAACCGTGTTCCGGGCCTTCCACCACGTACATCAGGCTGCCGAAGATAACCAGCACGGTGCTGATGAAAAAGAAAAACACGGCAATCTTGTGCCGCGAACCGGCCACCGCCGAGATCAGCAATTGTGCCTGCTGGGTGTAGCGCACCAGCTTCAGCACCCGGAAAATACGCAGGATGCGCAATATCCGGATCACCAGCAGATTGTGCGCGCCGGAGATAAAAAGCCCCAAATAGGTGGGAATGATGGAGAGCAGGTCAATGATACCGAAGAAGGAAAACACATAGCGCAATGGGCGCCGGATAGAAATCAGGCGGAGGATAAATTCGATGGTGAAGACAATGGTAAAAAACCATTCCAGCGCGTAGAAAACCGGGCCGTATTGCTGATGCAACCAGTCCACGCTGTCGAGAATAATCACCAGCACGCTGGCGAGAATAAACACAATCAGCAGCACATCAAACAGCTTGCCGGCCGGTGTGTCCGCGTGATAAATGATCTTGAACAGGGTATCGCGCCAGTTTCGCGCCTTGGGCCTTTCTTCTGCCATGGGTGGTCCTCGCGGTGCCTGGCTGGCATCATAACCCAGCGATTGCGCGGATAAAAGCGCGGTTTTTGGCGGTGCTGGTTGAACCGTTGCGTGTCTCCGGTCAAGCATCCGGCCAGCGCTTTCCTAGAGTCATTACTCTAGGGTCTTTGCCTATACTTGTTGTCGACAATTTCACCTTTTGGCCTTATTAAGACCGACAACCAGGCAGTTTCCCCATGACCCACCACGCCAACGACTCCACCCACGCCATTGAGCACCTGTTTGATCGCCTCTGGCAGCAGTACACGGGCATTAATCCGCAGGCGGCCGTTATTCACGAGCTGTTGTCCCGACGTGGCGAGCACGTGGTCAACGACCACATTGCCTTGCGCACCTTCAACACCCCGAAACTGGGTATTGATGCCTTGGCCCGGGTGTTCGAAAAACACGGCTATGAGCGCGCAGGCACGTATGCCTTTGAGGAAAAGAAACTGGACGCCATCCACTTGCAGCATGGCCGCTTTCCCGAACGTTTCCCCAAGGTGTTTATCAGCGAACTGCGCGTGCAGGACTTTTCCCCCCAATTTCAGCGCATTGTGCACAAGCTGGACGAACAGGTGAGCCACGCCCAACTGGCTGATGACCATTTTGTTGCCAGTGGCCGGCCGTGGCAGTTGTCCCAGGCCGACTACGAGGCCCTGAAAGCCGAAAGCGAATACGCCGCCTGGCTGGCTTCGTTGGGTTACATGGCCAACCATTTCACCGTCTCACTGAATCACCTGCTGACCTTCTTCGAACTGGCCGAACTGAACCATTTCCTGAAGAAAAACGGTTTTGTGCTCAATCACACCGGCGGTGAAATCAAAGGCACTCCCCAACAATTGCTGGAGCAGTCATCCACCCTGGCCAGCGAAACCCGGGTGGATTTCAGCGATGGTCAGCGTCAGGTTCCCGGCTGTTTTTACGAATTTGCCAAACGCTACCCGCAGGCTGACGGACGCCTTTACCAGGGCTTTATTGCCGCCAATGCCGACAAGATTTTCGAAAGCACGAATCAGGCCGTGGCCACTCCCGAATGCGGGCAGGAAGCGGTTGCCTAAAACTGATAAAATGGCGGTTTTACTGACCTGACTCCTGTCTGGAGACCACCTGTGACTGCTCAAAAACGCACCGTACTCGATTTCTTCCGGGAAATTGTCGCCATTCCTCATTGTTCCCATGCCGCCGATGGCCTCAGGGACTGGTTGATCAAAACCAGCGAGGCGCTGGGTTACGACGCCAAAACCGATGCCGCCGGTAACGTCATGGCCTGTTCCCGCCAGGGGGAAACGCCCCGAATCACTACCCAAAGCCACTACGACATGGTGTGTATTGGCAAGGCCCCTGAGTTGGAACTGGAAGAAAAGGACGGCTGGCTGTCAGCCCGTGACTCCTCCCTGGGCGCTGACAACGGCATCGGCATTGCCATGAGCCTGTACCTGATGCAGCAAGGCGCCAACATCGACGCCTTGTTTACCGCCAATGAAGAAGTGGGATTGCTGGGCGCCAATGGTCTGCAGTTACCCATACGCACCCCCTACATGCTTAATCTGGACAGCGAGGACGAAGGTGAAATCTGCATCGGCTGTGCCGGTGGCGTGGATATTTTTGCCCGCAAAAAGGTGCAACGGGAAGCCCTGCCAGCCGGTTGGACACGGCACAAACTGGAAGCCAACTGTCCCGGCGGGCATTCCGGGGTTAATATTGATGACGGCATCCCTTCGGCCATTGTGGAACTGAGCAAGGTGCTGGCGGCCAATCCCCAGGCACGCCTGATCAGCCTTAAAGGCGGGGAGCGCATCAATGCCATTCCCCGGCATGCCGAAGCGGTGATTGCCCTGCCCGCCGGTGAGCAACCGCAGCTTGAAAATCCGTGGGTGAAATCCAGCGTCCTCACAGAAACCGCAGAAAACACGAGTGAACAGGTCATTGTTGGCGACCGCCAGCTGATTGACTTGATTCACGGTTTTGCCCACGGTGTGCGCGGCTGGAACAAGGAACTGAATCTACCGCAGGACTCCATCAACCTGGCCGATATCGACACCGGCGCGGGTGAGTCAGGCGATCAGGTTCAGGTATCCCTGTCCGCCCGTTCCATGTCCAATCAGGGGCTACATGATCTGAAGGAACAAACCTTGAGTTATTTTCGTGCCCATGGCTTTGATCTGGAAACCGATGGCAAATACCCGGCCTGGAAGCCCGATATCAATGCATTCTCACACAAGGTGCGTGAGGTGTATCGCCAGTACGTGCCGGAAGCCGATTTTGCCGGCATTCATGCCGGGCTGGAATGCGCCGTGTTTGCCGACAAGTTTCCGCAGCTGAAAATCACCAGCATTGGCCCCACCATTGTCGAGCCCCACTCCGATCGCGAGCGCGTGGATCTGGCCAGTGTCGAAAAACTGACCCAGGTGGTCGAGGATATTGTCAAAACTAGCCTAGTTGTGAAAAATTGACCATCTCTAGAAAAGGCTCAAACGGGGCGGTTTGAGCCTTTATGGGCTTAAGAGTTTATTTTTTTCTTTTGGATTTTTCGGATTCTCGCTTAATAATCTCCTCAGGTGATAAAGAGTCAATACCACACTTCTTCTGAATCGCATTTTGTCTTAGTGCTTCAAACTCACCTTTAAGTTGAGCGTATTCAGCTGCCTCAGGTCCGTCACCACCCTCCAAAAACAATAGAGCTGGCCAAAAGAGGAGTAAACCAACACCCATTTGCATATTATCTTTTTTTCGCTCTTTTTTTAGACGCATATAAAGTTTAGTTGTACGCTGTCCAATATAGTCCATTTCCATCGCTAGCTGATCGCAATCATAGTCTTTGTACTTTAATGGTGAAACATAAGCAGCATCAATTTTGTCAGGGTTAGATGCACAGCTCGCCAGAACCAGTATCAATATGGCTAATTGTCGGGTCTCGATAGATTCTATTCCAAAAAGGAGTTATCCTTTGTTCCGAAGTCGCCATCTGTTAAATGGCTGGTTGATGCACAACCTGGAGGAAGCATAACATCATGGTCATCCATCCCCAAGCCCGCACCACCCCCGAGATTCGTGC
>WGBZ01000009.1 GCA_015494035.1 Lysobacterales bacterium
GGGGGGCTTTTCATTGTGCCTTTGTATGCCCTGGTGCAGGAACGGGGCGATCGCAAACACCTGTCGCGCATTATCGCCGGCAATAACATCATCAATGCCCTGTTTATGGTGGTTTCGGCCATTATGGCCATTGCGGTGTTGTCTTTTCTGCAACTGGATATCCCGACCCTTTTTCTGCTTACGGCCGTTTTGAATATTCTTGTCAGCCTGTACATCTTTACGCTGGTGCCGGAGTTCCTGATGCGTCTGCTGGCATGGCTGCTGGTGCAGGTTATCTACCGGGTTAAGGCCGAAGGGCTGGAAAATATTCCACCTGAAGGTCCGGCCGTGCTGGTGTGTAACCACATCAGTTTTGTTGATCCGGTGATTATTGGCGGTTACGTGCGGCGGCCGGTGCGTTTTGTTATGCATTACAAGATATTTAATGCGCCGTTGACGCGCTGGTTGTTCAAGTCGGCCCGTGCCATCCCCATAGCCGGAAAAAATGAGGACCCGCAGATGTACCAACAGGCATTCGATGCCATTCGCCAGGCACTGCAGGAAGAGGATCTGGTGTGTATTTTTCCAGAGGGACGGTTGACGCCCGATGGCCAGATTCAGCCCTTTCGTAGTGGTATCGAGCGCATCATCGAGGAAACGCCTGTACCTGTTATCCCCATGGCCCTGGATAACCTCTGGGGTTCCCTGTTTTCCCGCTACGAGAAGAACCCGCTTAAGCGCCGGCCGAAAAAACTCTGGGCACGCATTCATTTGCGGGTGGGCAAGCCCGTTCCACCGGAAAAAGCCCGCAAGGAATTCCTACAACAGCTGGTTGAACAACTGAAGCACGGCAAAAATTTGTCCGGGGAAGAGTCTGGAGAAGAAGAGGAGACAGGGCGAAATGACGAAAAGGCTGATTAATAAAAAGCGGGTCAGTCAAGGGATCACTGCTGTGTGGGCAGTGGGGATGTGTGTGGGAGTATGACTGACCCGCTAAACTGGTTTTCGTCTTTCTGAATTCTCTTGCCTTCAAATGTACATCGTGGCACACGGTGAGTCAACAGCAAATTTTAAAATAAAACTGGTTGACATGTGCCTTCGGAAAAATGCAGACCAGAAACGCTTTTCTTTGTATGTAACTGCTTACACAGCCCGATGCAGTACCTTCGGGTTGTGTTATTGCCATGAAGTTTTACCGCCGTGGGTGAAACAGGTGTGCTGACGGGAAAAAATGACGCCCTTAGAAGCTGTCTAGTGAGACTCTGATCGAATCGTGACACGGGATCTTGCGGCGTAAAATTGTCCATTTCTGCGTTGCAAACTTTCACAATAGCCTTGCTATTGCGTGCGGTTTGCGCCTTGAACTGAACAATCTTACACTCCAATCTGCTCGCGCCAGATTCAATCAGAGGCTCCCTAGGGAAGCCCTGATTGAATCATGAACTCGCTTCTCCTACCTGAAATGTCCGATAACTGCGTTGAAGTCCTTGCCAATAGCCCGCTATTGGCAAGGACTTCGCCTTGTTCTCGAACATTTCCGGCACAATCTGCTTCGTCCAGATTCAATCAGAGCTTCCCTAGTGCCTGTGACAGATCCGCCAGAATGTCATCACTGTTTTCCAGGCCGGCAGACAGCCGCAGCAGATTGGGGGAAATGAGGTGTTCGGCCAGTTCTTCCTCGGTGTAGGTTGAATGGGTCATTGAGGCCGGGTGTTGAATCAGGGTCTCGCAATCGCCGAGGCTGACAGCGCACAAAATGAGCTGCAGATTGTTCACAAAACGCGCGCTGCCGGCACGGTCGGCATGTAGCTCGAAAGCCAGCATACCGCCGGTGTCATGCATTTGTTTGTTGGCCAGCTCATACTGGGGAAAAGACGCCAGTCCGGGATAATGAACCATCTTTACCTTGGGGTGAGCATCCAGAAATTCGGCCATGGCACGGGCATTCTGGCAATGCCTGTCCATGCGCACGGCAAGGGTTTTTAGCCCGCGCAGTATCAGGTGAATGTCCAGTGCGGAAATGACCGCTCCGGTCATGTCCTTGAGGCCGTAATAACGGATGGTTTCCAGGGTTTCTGCGTCACCGGCCACGAAGCCGGCAATCAAATCCCCGTGACCGCCCAGGTATTTGGTGGCCGAATGAACCACCAGATCGGCGCCCAACTCCAGTGGCCGTTGCAAATAGGGTGTGCAATAGGTGTTATCGATCACCAGCCGGGCCCGGTGCGGGGCCGTGATTTCTGCCACGGCGGCGATGTCAATCAAACGCATATTGGGGTTGGCGGGGGATTCACCATAGACCACGGCGGTTTTTTCGCTGATGGTGCTGGCCAGTTGTTCCAGATCCTGCAGGTCGATGTAGCGAACCTGGATGCCGAATTTCTTCAGACCATGCTCCAGAAAGCTGAAGGTGCAGCCGTATAGGGTGTGGTCGGCAATGATCTCATCGCCAGGTTGCACCAGCGACCACAGCGTAGAACTGATAGCCCCCATGCCCGAAGCGCAGGCCAGCGCGGCTTCCGCGCTTTCCAGGCTGGCCAGACGCTGTTCGAGTATGCTTTGGGTTGGCGTACCAAGGCGCGAATAAATGTAATGCGGATTATCGCCGGCAAACGCGCCACCGCCTTGTTCGACGCTTTCGAAGGCATAGGTGGAACTGAGGTGGAGTGGTGGATTGAGCGCGCCTTGATGATCATGCGGCGCATAAGCCGCATGAATGGCACGGGTTTCGAAAGCAAGTTCGCTATTTTCTGCTGAGGGATGCTTCATTGGTTTTCCTGATAAGGGTGCAACTGATCGAGGTATCGTAGCCGGCACAGTGTATAGCCGGCTTTCGCTTTCTTGATTGTAATGAGATAATGCCGCCAGAATAAGCAGACAAGCGTAATGATTTCCTGACAGAAAACCGGCGCCGACGCCCGACTTTGAGTCATCAAGGGAAAAATCGGGGGTTTGTCGCTGTCAGGAAAAATGAACACTTCACGGGGAACCCAATGCAACTGGCGATCACCACCGAAAATCGCGTCGGCATGTCCAAGGCCATCATGGACGTGCTGGCAGCCCGACAGATTGATATTCGCCGGGTGGAAATAGAAACCGGCAAAATGTACCTGCAGACTCAAGGCGTGGATGCCGCAACCGAAAGCGCCATTGCAGCGGATCTGATGAAAATTGATGGCGTCAAGTGGGTTCAGTCCATTCCAGTCATGCCGGTGGTCGAGCGAAATCTGATGCTGACCTCACTGCTGGATGCCATGCCAGACCCAGTGCTGGGCATTAACAGCAAAGGGCAGGTGGTCTACCGCAACCGCCTGGCACGCACCCTGTTTGACAGCAACGGACAGCAGCCGCGGCGGATCGCTGAGGTTTTTGCCGGCGAAGACTGGAAAGAAAAGATCGATGCAGCCGGTTCCGGAGAAATACCGGTCAAAATTGAAACGGTTAACGGCCCCATGTTGGTGGAAGTGCGTGCCTATCGGGACAATGAAGGCAAGGTACTGGGTGCGTTACTGCTGTTTCACCAGCCGGAAAGGGTGTTAACGCGCTCCCACCTTATGCACAGTGAGGACGTGGAGCAATTTGACCAGATGGTGTTTGCCTCGGCGGCCATGCAGGAGCTGGTGGAACGCGCCAAGCGCGTGGCGTCCATAGACGCACCGGTTTTATTGTGTGGCGAAAGTGGCACGGGAAAATCCCTGCTGGCACGGGCCTGTCACCACCACAGCGCGCGCAAAAACCGGCTGTTTGTGGAACTGGACTGTGCCAACACCACCGATAGCCAGTTGCTGACCCAGCTGTTCGGTGCCGGGGCGGAGTCCACTGGTTTGCTGGAACTGGCAGAAGGCGGAACCATCCTGCTGAAAGCCATTGAC
>WGBZ01000010.1 GCA_015494035.1 Lysobacterales bacterium
TCCTTGCTGAACGCCTTGGAACCTTCCAGCTGGGCGGCTTTGGCGCTGGGGCCAAAACAGGCGATGCCGGCCTCGGCCATGGCATCTGTCAGCCCCGCCGCCAGCGGTTGTTCCGGCCCCACCACCACCAGATCGACGCCGTTATCCCGGCAAAAGGCGATTAAGCCGGCGTGGTCGGCCACAGACAGGTCAACATTTTCCATGCCCGCTTCCCGGGCCGTGCCGCCGTTGCCCGGCGCCACATAGACCCGCTCAACAGTGGGGGATTGCCGTAACCGCCAGGCCAGCGCGTGCTCGCGACCGCCTGAGCCCACCACCAGCACCGTGTTTTTTTCTGGGTTCATACTGCTCTTATATATCGTTAGTGGTTGAAATGGCGAATGCCGGTAAACACCATGGCCATGTCGTGCTGGTTGGCCGCTTCAATGACTTCTTCATCGCGGATGGACCCGCCAGGCTGGATCACGGCGCGAATGCCGGCTGCCGCGGCCTGGTCGATGCCGTCGCGGAACGGGAAGAAGGCATCGGAAGCCATGACCGAGCCCTTGACCCGCAAGCCGGCGTCCTGGGCCTTGATGCCCGCAATGCGGGCGCTGATCACGCGGCTCATCTGGCCTGCGCCAATGCCGATGGTTTGTTGATCGCGGGCATAGACAATGGCGTTGGACTTGACCCACTTGGCCACTTTCCAGGCAAACTGCATGTCGATGAGTTCATCATCCGTGGGCTGACGACGAGTGACCACTTTCAGCTTGTCCGTATCCAGGGTTTGGGTGTCGGCGTCCTGAATGAGCAAGCCGCCATGCACGCGTTTGTAAAACGTCCAGGGCTCGTGTGCGCTCTCCCACAGGCCGCTTTTTAGCACGCGCAGGTTCTTTTTGCTGGCGAACACCTGCAGCGCTTGTGGGTCGTAATCGGGCGCCACCACCACTTCAACAAACTGCTTTTCCAGGATGGTTGCTGCGGTTTTGGCATCCACCGTGCCGTTAAAGGCAATGATGCCGCCAAAGGCGGAAGTGGGATCGGTGGCAAAGGCCTTGAGGTAGGCCAGTTCCAGGTTGCGATCCATGGCCACGCCGCAGGGGTTGGCGTGTTTAACGATCACACAAGCGGGCACATCGTGAAATTCCTTGACGCATTCCAGCGCTGCGTCGGCATCGGCAATGTTGTTGTACGACAGGGTCTTGCCCTGCAGCAACCGGGTGGAACCCATGGTGCCCGAGGGTGGGTTCTGCTCAATGTAAAAAGCGGCTTTCTGGTGTGGGTTTTCGCCGTAGCGCAATTGGGAGCGGTGCTCCAGTTGAATGGTGTAAAAGCGCGGAAAATCGTTGCGGTCGCCGGTGTCAGTGGTGGCGCTGAGGAAGTTGGCAATCAGGCCGTCGTAACGGGCGGTGTGGGCAAAGGCCTTGGCGGCCAGAATGTGGCGATTGGCGTGAGAAACGCCGCCATAGGTGCTGATTTCCTCAATGAACTCCGGGTAATCCGAAGGCTCTACCAACACCGTCACCCGGTCGTGGTTTTTGGCCGCCGCACGAATCATGGCCGGCCCGCCAATATCGATGTTCTCGATGGCTTCTGCCAGTGACACCGAATCTTTCTGGATGGTTTCCTCGAAGGGATACAGGTTGACCACCAGCAGGTCGATGGCCTCAATGCCGGCTTTTTGCATGGCCTCGTCATCCACTTCGGCGCGTCCCAGCAGGGCGCCGTGAATTTTCGGGTGCAGGGTTTTCAGGCGACCGTCCATCATTTCCGGAAAGCCGGTGTAATCGGCCACTTCGGTGACTTCAAAGCCTTTTTCCTTCAGCAACCGCGCGGTGCCGCCGGTGGACAGGATTTCGGCGCCTTGCTCGGTGAGCGCGGTGGCCAATGCTTCGAGGCCGGTTTTGTCCGAAACGCTGATCAGCGCACGGCGAATGGGTATGCGGTTTATGGTCATGGTATTGGCTAGTGGGCAGTTGGGGTACGGAGAATCACCGCAAGCGGTGGCAGGGGCCTATTATATGCCAGCCGAAGCGGTGCGTGAGCGGTTAGGGAGCCTCTGATTGAATCGTGACAGGCATCTTGCGGCGTAGAATCGTCCATTTCTGCCTTGCAGACCTTCACAATAGCTTGCTATTGCGTGCAGTTTGCGCCTTGAACTGAACAATTTTTCACTACAATCTGTTCGCGCCAGATTCAATTAGCGCTTCCCTAGAAATCGATATCGAGCTTGCGGATCTTGTTGCGCAAGGTGGTGCGGGTAATGCCCAGGGCCTTGCAGGCGCGGGTTTGGTTGCCATTGCACCAGATGAGCACCTCCTTGATCATGCCACGTTCCACTTCGGCTATCACCAGATCGTACAGCTGGCCGTTATGGTGATTGTTGATGGCTTGCAGGTAGGCGCGCACGCTTTCGCGGGTGTAACGGCGCAGGGGCATGGGCATGTCGTCGATCATGGGTGACTGGCTCCACCGGGTTGGCTGAAATCAATTTGAAAGGCATTGGCCTGGCCTTCGGGCTTGAGAATCTCCAGGGTGACGGGGATCAGCGTCTGAGGCAGCATGGGCCCGTTGCGTAGGTTCTCCGGCAGGTATTCTTCGGGCAGAAAACGGCGCATGGCCACGGTTTTGCCGTCCAGGTCCGACAAGGTGACCTGCAGGGCGGGAAAAGGCATGGGTTGTTTGGCCGTGTTCATGAAGGTGGTGGAAATGATCAGCGCGTCTTCACGCCCCGGATGCGGGCGAATGCTGCTGGAAATGGAGGCAATGCGATCCAATGCCAGCGGCTTGGCGGTCTGGCTGGGGCACTGCAGTTTCTCACACAGCGTGTTGGCCCAGGGCGCCTCCGGCAACACAATGGCGCCTTTCTGGATGCCCAGCCCGAGTTGCCAAAGCAAAACCAGAACCAGTGCCAGTGTGCCCAGGCTCCAAAGGCGGGACCAGTGCCGTGCCGGCTCGGGTGCGCTGTGGCCAAAGTCCGGATGCTGGCCATCCATGCCCGGGTTATCTCCTTCGGCCAGTGGTTCAAACAGATCGGCAGTGGTTTGGGGGGCTGCGGCATCGTGGTTGGCTTGATGCGTCGGGTTCAGCCCGTAGCCGGTGGGTATTTCAGCCGGGGTGTAGGTAGGCGGGCCGGCTTGTGCTGGGTCGGCGTCCGGCTCATTGTCTGGGCCATTCCCTGGTGTACCTGGCAACGGAAAGTCATCGTGAATGGCATCACGGGCCAAATGGTTTTGCCTTGCCGGTTCTGCCCCGGTTTCCATCGAGGCGTCGGAGGCGTGGCTCAGTGCCTCTTCCGGTGTGGCTAAGGGGGCGTGAGGGTGTTCAGCCGCAGCACCAGCGGCGTTGTCATGGGGCAGTTCGATCACCCGCTGGCGGTTGTGGGTATTTTCTACCAGGTTTATGTCGTTTGGGTCGCGGGTCAGGGGTGCGTTTGTTTCTGCCGTGACGTCATGCGTGATGTTATCGGCTTCGTCCGGTTCGTCAGGGTGTTGCAGCAACGGTGGCGCGTTATCGGTGTCATGCAAAGGCAGGTCGCCCTCAATGAGCCGGTCGGTGAGCGTGTCCAGGGCGTTGAAAACCGTACCACAGACCGAACAGCGCACGCGCCCGTAGGCGCAGGTCAGCGCTTCGGTGCCAAGTGGAAAGATTTCGCCGCATCCGCGACACTGGGTGTAAAGCCGGGCAGTCACACGGGGTTCCCTCACCCTCGACGGGCATAAAGCAAAGCCCAATCTTCGGTAAATTGGGGCTGGATGTCAACGAAGTCGGTCGCATAGGCCGCGCTGACTTCCCCGGCCTGCTCGCGCAGGATGCCCGACAGGATGAGGTGTGCTCCGGGCGCGGTCAGCTGTGCAAAGACCGGTTCCAGCTCAATCAAGGGGGCGGCCAGAATATTGGCCATGAGTGTGTCCGGTGGCGGGGCCTGGTGGACTTTTTCCGGAGCGATAATGCGAATGCGATCGGCCACGTGATTTTTTTCTGCGTTGGACAGGGTGGCTTCAATGGCCTGGGGGTCGATGTCGGTGCACCAGGCTTCGCGCGCGCCATGCAACAGCGCGGCAATGGCGAGGATGCCGGAGCCGCAGCCAAAGTCAATCACAATTTGATCCTGCAGGTCGTGGCGGTCGATCCATTCCAGGCATAAGGCGGTGGTGTCGTGGGTGCCGGTGCCAAACGCCAGTCCCGGGTCCAGCAGGAGATTAACCGCCTGGGGTTCCGGCGGTTCAAAGCCGGTGGGCACCACCCAGGTGTTATCGCCAAAACGCATGGGTTTGAAATGGGCCAGCCAGGCGCGTTCCCAGGCTTGATCCGGCAGGTTTTTTACGGTCAGTGGCGCATCGGGAAAGCGCCGGGCAAAATCCTGTCGTATGGACTCAAAATCGCTGTCATCCATAAACAGGCCGGTCACCACCACCTGCTGCCACAGGGGCATTTCGCCCACGCCGGGTTCCAGAATGGCCTGATCTTCGGCATCAGCAAAGGTGACTGAAACCGCACCCAGTTCAAATAGGGCCCGTTCCAGCTCGTCGGCATGCGCGGTGGCGCAGCGGCTGCTCAGTTCAATGGTTGGCATGAGGGCAATGACGTCCTTGTCGGGGATTTTCGTGCATGGCAAAGGGTACGAGGGTTAATTGCCGCCTTTTTGCAGGGTTTTTTCCAGGTAGTGAATGTTTTGCTCACCGGCCACAAAACCGCGATCGTGCAGAATGCGTTGCTGCAAGGGGATGTTGGTTTTGATGCCTGAACACACCGTTTCGGCCAGGGCCAGGCGCATGCGCCGGATGGCAGTGGTGCGGTCTTCCCCGTGGACAATGATTTTGCCGATCATGGAATCGTAATTGGGTGGAATTTTGTAGCCGTCATACAAGTGGCTGTCCACACGCACGCCCGGCCCGCCGGGGGCGTGAAAAATATCCAC
>WGBZ01000011.1 GCA_015494035.1 Lysobacterales bacterium
CCAGACAGGACTTGAGATGGTGTCTCTGCAGCCCCATAAGTTCATTGAACCTAATGACCTATGGAGGAAATCAAGATGGCACAAGTGTATGGAAAAGTGAATGACATTCAGGACATTCGCCGCATCAATTGCCTGATCCGCGATGAGATGCTGGCGGTGGAAAGCCCCGATCAGCTGACCGATCTGAAAAAACGCAGTGATTACCTGTGCACGCTGACATATTCTCCCTTCTGGAAGAAACATTTTGGTCATCAACTGGAAAAAATGCGGGAGGTGGCTTGCGAAGAAAACCGTGTGACGGTGCAACTGGCCAATTACGTGGCCAAGAGCCGTGGCTGGGACAAGTCCTATTCTCCATGGGGCAAAGACCGCATCAACGTGGAAGAAGCCCTGAAAGAACTGCCCGAAGAAGTCCTGCGGGAAGTCACCGAAGGCACCATCAACCTGAAAGCCGATGTGGAAGCGCTGGATCAGATTCGTCATCTCTACTGCGACATTCGCAAGGCCATGGTCGTGGTTGATGACCCCGAAGAGCTGTTGAAACTGAAACGGGCTTCTGACATGACGCATGTGTTGGTGCATATGCCTGATTTTTCCTGCCGCTTTGGTGATGCCTACCAAAAAGTGGTGGATCTGGTGCATGCCGAAGAAGAGCGCACCGTTAAATTGGCCAATCTGGTGGCTGAGGTCAATGGCTGGCAAATCGCCTTTGAATGCTGGGGCGGTGAAGACATGGGTGAAGATGAAACCATCGAAGCCTACCTCAAGCGTCTGGAAGAAGAGGAAAAGAAAGCCAGTCAGTACATTCCCACCGAAGTCAAATACAAAGAAGGCAAAGTGCTGTGGCTGGTTTATTACAAACCTTCCCGCAAGCGCTGGTATGCCAAGCGGATTTATTTCCCCGGTTCGGCCAGAGACATCCAGCTGGAAGGCCCGGGCGAGTATGAAAACCGGTTTGGCCGTAAGGTGTGGGGTGTGAAGATCACTTACAAGGCCCTGGTGGCTGAACGGGTGATCCACCGTCACGGCAAAGTCATCCGACTGCCGGAAACCTGGATCACGCGTGAGAAGATTGTGCCGCTGCCGGAAGATGCCGAGCAGATCAGCCTGCAGGAAGAACGGCCACCACAGGCCATGTCCATTGCCTGATTTCAGGCGTTGTGCATGGCTGGAAAACCGTGAAGTATCTGTGGACTAACGGGCCAGCATTATCGCCCCTCAAACCCGGCGCAAGCCGGGTTTTTTGTGCGCTGTTGTCGGTGGTGCAAAGCGCACTGTGTTATGCCCGATTCGTGTCTGGGAAACTCGGGTGAACCTTGGGGAAAAGTGGCCATGGGCACTATGAGGCTATATCACTGAGGATTTCATTCACCCGAAGCCCGTGTCGTCTGTCTGTAAAGCAGTGTTTGGCAAGTTAACGGAATTTTAATGCAGCCGGGTTGTCCCATGGCGCACTGCCCCCCATCTGCTGTCCAGTTTGTCCAGAGAGTGGATAAAGAGAGCGCATCAGTCTTGTCCGTGGACGCCGGAACAGGAGTGGGGCTTGCCCTGTTGGCCGCCAGGGATTTGTGAGATAATACGGCCCTTTGAATTTTTACGCCAGCCAGTGGGCACTTAAGGAGCCTCTGATTGAATCTGGCGCGAACAGATTGTCGTGAAAAATTGTTCAGCTCAAGGCGCAAGCCGCATGCAATAGCAAGCTATTGTGAAGGTTTGCAACGCAGGAATGGACGATTTTGCGCCGCAAGATGACGTGTCACGATTCGATCAGAGGCTCCTTAACCGAACCGCTAGCTAGCAAAAACCCCTCAGGAGGTTGCTCATGTTTGATTTTTTCATTTCCGCCGCTCAGGCCCAGGATGGTGCTGCCGCCGGCCAGGCCAATCCCATCACCAGCATTCTGTTTCTGGTGGTGTTTTTCGGCATTATGTGGTTGCTGATTATTCGCCCGCAGCAAAAACGCCTGAAGGAACACCAGGCCCTGATTGCGGCCTTGTCCAAAGGTGATGAAGTGGTTACCAATGGTGGTGTAGTTGGCAAGATCACCAAACTTGATGACAATTTCGTGACGGTTGAGGTGGCAGACGGCGTGACCCTGAATGTGCAGCGCTCGGCCATCGCCAATGTGTTGCCCAAGGGCACCATCAAGAGCCTGAAATAACCCTTTTTGAGCCTTTGTTGACTGATTGATCCACGGACCTGACCCGGCTGGCACTGACTGGCCTGGTGAAGTCAAAACCCAGGATACCCTCTATGAACCGTTACCCCTTATGGAAAAACCTGCTCATTGTGTTTGTGATTGTGATGGGTTTTTATTACGCCCTGCCAAACATTTTCGGGCAAAGCCCGGTGGTGCAGGTCAGCCCAGAAAAAAGCGCCCCGGTGGATGCCTCGCTGAAACAAGCCATTGAACAACGGCTGAAGGACAATAACATCCCTTTTGAAGCGGTGGCCATTGACAACAATTCGGTGCTGATCAAGTTCAACTCCCTGGACGACCAGCTCAAGGCCAAGGACGTGCTGGAAAGCCTGAAAGGCTATCGCGCCGCCTTGAACCTGAAGCCCAATGTGCCTGAGTGGCTGGTGAAAACCGGTGGCAAACCCATGAACCTGGGGCTGGACCTGCGCGGCGGCGTGCATTTTCTCCTGCAGGTGGACATGGACGCGGCCGAAAAGCAACTGAAAGAACAACTCGTCAGTGACATTCGTCAGCTGCTGAAAGAAGACAAGATTTCCAATCGCGCCATCAAGGTCGATGGCCGCACCATTAAAGTCCGCTTGCGTTCCGAAGCGGATTTGCAAAAGGCGTACGACAAATTGCGCACCCGGTTGACCGATCTGGCTTTTTCCACCGATGACAGCAATGGTGACTATTGGTTGATTGGCAAGCTCAAGGAACAGGCGCTGGTGAACATGAAAAACAAGGCGCTGGAACAGAACCTGACTACCTTGCGTTCACGCGTGAACGAGCTGGGCGTGGCTGAGCCACAAATCCAGCAGCAGGGCAGCGACCGCATTGTGGTGGAATTGCCCGGCATTCAGGACACGGCCAAAGCCAAGCGCTTGCTGGACGCCACCGCCACGCTGGAGTACCGTGCGGTGGACATGGAGCACAATGCCTATGAAGCCGAACGGACGGGCCGCATTCCGGTTGGCTACAAGCTGTATCACGACAAGCAGGGCAACCCGGTTTTGCTGAAAAAACGGGTGATCGCCTCGGGTAATCAGCTCATTAACGCCAGTTCCGGGGTGGATCAGCAAACCGGTACGCCCATGGTGTCGGTGACGTTAAACAGCCTCGGCGCCAAGCGCATGCTGGAGTTCACCAAGAAAAACGTGGGCAATAATATGGCAGTGGTTTACAAGGAGCGGATTCCGGTGGGCAAGGACCCGGAAACCGGCAAAACCCGCTACAAGGATTCGGAAGTGGTGATCAGTAACGCGCGCATCAATGGTGTGTTCAGCAGCCGTTTCCAGACCACCGGCCTGGACAGCATGGAAGAAGCCACCCAACTGGCGTTGTTGTTGCGTGCCGGCGCCCTGGCCGCGCCAGTAGAAATTGTGGAAGAACGCACGGTGGGCCCAAGCCTGGGTCAGGAAAACATTGAGAAAGGCTTCAAGTCGGTGGTGATCGGCTTTATTATCGTGCTGATTTTCATGGCAGTCTACTACAAGGTGTTTGGTCTGATTGCCGACGTGGCGCTGGCGCTGAACCTGGTGCTGATTGTGGCCATTCTGTCCCTGTTGGGTGCCACATTGACCTTGCCGGGCATCGCGGGCATTGTGCTTACCGTGGGCATGGCCGTGGATGCCAACGTGCTGATTTTCGAACGCATTAAGGAAGAACTGCGTGCAGGCACTTCCATTCAGACCGCCATCAAGGCCGGTTATGAAAAGGCGTTCTCGACCATTGCGGATGCCAATATCACCACCCTGATTGCGGCCATCGTGCTGTTTGCCTTTGGTACCGGCCCCATTAAGGGCTTCGCCATTACCCTGGGCATCGGTATCCTCACTTCCATGTTTACCGCCATTATGGTGACGCGGGCACTGATTAACTGGCTGTATGGTCGCAAGAAGAATTTGCGCAGCATTCCCATTTGATCGACACAGTCAAAACATCAGCCTCAGCACACGGTAACAAAGGACAACATTATGGATTTTCTGAAAAACACGCAAATCGACTTCATGGGCATGCGCAAGTACGCGCTGATTTTCTCCCTGACCCTGGTGACCCTGTCACTGATTTCCCTGTTCACTCGCGGCTTGAACTTCGGACTCGACTTTACCGGTGGTACTGTGGTGGTGGCAGAGTTTTCCAAGCCGGTGGAACTGGATAAGGTGCGTCAAGCGCTGACCAGCCATGAAATTAACGACGGCGTGGTGCAGTATTTCGGTTCCACCACCGACGTGCAAATTCGCCTGCCTTCCAGTGGTGACAAGGACGAAGCCCGCATCAGCAACAAGGTATTGCAGGCATTCACCCCGCTGGATAACCAGGTCAGGATCGCCAAGGTTGATTTCATTGGCCCGCAAGTGGGAAAGGAACTGGTGGAGCAGGGCGCTCTGGCAGTGATTTATACCATTCTCGCCATTCTGATTTATGTTTCCATCCGCTTCGAGTGGCGCTTTGCGGTGGGTGCGGTGGTGGCGCTGCTGCACGACATCATCATCACCATGGGCGTGTTTTCCTGGCTGTATATGGACTTTGACCTGACTATCCTGGCTGCTTTGCTGGCGGTGATTGGTTATTCGCTCAATGACACCATTGTGGTGTTTGACCGCGTGCGCGAGAATTTTCGCCGTTTGCGCAAGAAAACGCCGGAGGAAATTTTCAATATCTCCATCAACCAGACCTTGTCGCGCACCATCATTACCTCCCTGACCACCTTGCTGGTACTGTTTTCCCTGTATGTCTTTGGCGGCCCGATGATCAAGGGCTTCGCCTTTGCCCTGATTGTGGGCATCATCATTGGTACCTATTCGTCCATTTTCGTGGCCAGCACGGCTGCTCTGGCTCTGGGCGTCAAACGTGAAGACCTGATTCCGGTACAGAAAGAAGGCGCGGATCTCGACGCCACGCCCTGAGCAATCATTGCCTAAAGGAAAAAAGCGCCACGGATCACCGGAGGCGCTTTTTTATAGGGTCTTTGACAGGCCGCAGCCTGGTGGTGATGGTTCAGGCGGTGGGATCGCTTTCCAGCTGATGAATTTTTTTGTACATCTCGGCCACCAGTTGGAGATTGCCGGCGATGATGTTGCCACTTTTCAGGAAATCCTGCCCCGCCTTAAAGTCCAGGCACTGGCCGCCGGCTTCGGTGACCAGCAGGGAGCCGGCGGCTATGTCCCAGGGTTCCAACCCCATTTCCCAGAAGCCATCCACGCGACTGGCGGCCACGTAGGCCAGATCCAGCGCGGCGGAGCCAGCCCGTCGCACGTCGCTGGCGTGCTTGAACAGGGTTTTGAATTGCCGCATGTAGCGGTTGAACAGCTGCCGATTGCGAAACGGGAATCCGGTGGCCAGCAAGGCGCCGTCCAGTTTCTGTTTCTGATTGACGCGAATGCGTTGGTCATTGACAAAAGCGCCTTTGCCACGGCTGGCATAGAAGGTTTCATCCCGCACCGGGTCAAACACTACACCGTGCTCGATCACGCCATTATGTTGCAAGGCCAGTGATATGGAATAGTGCGGAAAACCGTGCAGAAAATTGGTGGTGCCGTCCAGCGGGTCGATGATCCAGACGTACTCCGAATCGCCGTGAAAACCGGACTCCTCCGCCATGATGGCATGGTCGGGAAAAGCCTGTTTCAGCGTGTCGATGATGACTTCTTCAGCGGCCTTGTCGGCCACGGAGGCAAAGTCGTTTTCCCGTTTTTGGGTCACGGGCATGGTTTGCGCCTGTTTTTGCAGCCGCAACAGGACATTGCCGGCTTTCCAGGCCGCCTTGACGGCAATGTTGACTTCAGGTTGTCGCATAAAAATTCTTTAACTGTGATAAGAACGCTATATGATAACCGCTAATTTTCATACCACCTAAGGCAAATGCTGGAAAACATCAATTTTGTGCTGCTTGGCACCACCCATCCGGGCAATATCGGCGCCGCTGCCCGGGCCATGAAAACCATGGGTTTATCGCAATTGTCACTGGTTGAACCCAAGGACTTCCCCTGTGCCGAAGCCACGTCCCGGGCCAGTGGCGCCGATGACTTGCTGGCACAAGCGCGTGTGGTGGAAAGTCTGGATGAGGCCATTGCCAAAGACACCCTGATTCTGGGCACCAGTGCCCGGGTGAGAAACCTGCCCGTACCGTTGATGAATGCCCGCGAGGCCAGCGAACGGCTGATTCAGGCCATCCGGCAGGGTGACCGGGTGGCAGTATTGTTCGGCAAGGAGCGTTATGGCCTCACCAATGCCGAAATGGAACGCTGTCACGGCCTCATCAATCTGCCCACCGTCGAGAATTTTTCATCGCTCAACCTGGCCGCCGCGGTGCAAGTGTTGGCGTACGAATGCCGCATGGCAGCACTGCAGGCCGAAGGCAATGATCCGCTGGCGGGATTCAAGGCAGAGCGTGGGCTCAAACCCGTACCGCATGAAAAAATGGCCAGCTTCTATGCCCACCTGTTTGCCGTGCTGGAACAGGCCGGGGTGTTTGACAATATACCCAGCGAGACCTTGCAACGGCGTTTGAAGCTCATGTTCAACCGTATGCAACCGCAG
>WGBZ01000012.1 GCA_015494035.1 Lysobacterales bacterium
AGACAGGTGCATTATGCATTTGGGGCGAACCTGAGCAAGGCGAAAGTACCAGCGGGTATGCACGTGTTACAGATTTTTGCAATTGGCCCATTCATCCCGGCAAGAAAAGGGAAAAGCGTGTGCTGACGGGGGTTTTAGCGGCCAAATATGGCGGGAGGAGGTGACAAAAAACGTCATGAGTGACAAACAACGTCACCTCCAAGGTGATGTTGTTTACTTAGGAATCTGGACGATGCAGGTTGTGCCGGAAATGTTTGAGAACAAGGCGAAGTTCGCAGTCAATAGCTGGCTATTGGCCAGGACTTCAACGCCGTTATCGGACATTTGAGATGTGAGAAGCGAGTTCACGATTCATCAGAGCTTCCCTAGTCAGTCCAGATCGAATTCCTGCCGGACTTTGGCAAAGGCATCCAGGGTCTGATCCAGGTCTTCGCGGCTGTGGGCGGCTGAAATCTGCAACCGAATACGGGCTTTGCCCTTGGGCACCACCGGATAGCTGAAACCGATGACGTAAATGCCATAGTCCAGCAAACGATCGGCCATGGCGCTGGCCAGCCTGGCATCACCCAGCATCACCGGCACAATCGGGTGGTCATCACCGGCAATGGTGTATCCCAGCGTGGTGATCCGTTCGCGAAAATAGCGTGTATTGGCTTCCAGTTTGTCACGTAAGCCGGTGGATTCCCGCAGCATCTCAAACACCTGGATACCCGCTGCCACCAGCGGTGGTGGCAAGGTGTTGGAAAACAGGTAGGGGCGTGAACGCTGGCGCAACAGATCAATAACGGGTTGGCGGCCGGTGGTGAAACCGCCTGAGCCTCCACCCAGCGCCTTGCCCAGTGTGGAGGTGAAAATATCCACCTTGTCGAGGACACCATGCAATTCTGCCGAGCCACGCCCGGTGGGGCCAACAAAGCCCGTGGCGTGGCTGTCATCCACCATCACCAGGGCGTCGTATTTTTCAGCCAGTTCGGTGATCTTGTCCAGGCGGGCGATGGTGCCGTCCATGCTGAAAACCCCGTCGGTGGCAATCAACCGTTTGTCGTAGTTAGCGGCGGCTTGCAGTTTTTCTTCCAGATCGGCCATGTCGTTGTTGCGGTAACGCAAGCGTTTCGCCTTGCACAGGCGAATGCCATCAATGATGCTGGCGTGGTTCAGTTCGTCACTGATGACCGCATCATCCGGCCCCAGCAAGGTTTCAAACAGGCCGCCGTTAGCGTCAAAGCAGGAGGAATAGAGGATGGTGTCGTCGCTGCCGAAAAAATCACTGATGCTGTTTTCCAGTTGCTTGTGGGTGTCCTGAGTGCCACAAATAAAGCGCACCGAGGCCATGCCAAAGCCCTTGTCGTCCAGGGCTTTATGAGCTGCCGCGATAATTTTCGGGTCATCGGCCAGGCCCAGGTAATTATTGGCGCAGAAGTTAATGACTTCCTTACCTTCGGGCAAGGTGATGTGCGCCGATTGCGGGCTTGTGATGATGCGTTCATTCTTGAACAGGCCTTCGGTCTTAATGGCCTGCAACTGATCACTGAATGTCTTGAGTGCTGTTTTTGTCATGGTGCTTTCTTGGTTGGATTAGTTGTTCCTGGGGAGGGACTGAGTGATTGCTGATATTGCCGAACGCTGCAAATAAATGGTGAATAAATTAGCTACCCCAGCGACACACCACCTTGCCGCACTGGCCGGACTTCATCAGGGCAAAGCCCTGCTCATAATCGTCAATGTCAATCACGTGCGTCAGGACTTTTTGCAGGGGGAAGCCGGTCAACAGCATTTGGGTCATTTTGTACCAGGTTTCAAACATTTTCCGTCCATAGATGCCTTTCAGGTCCAGTCCCTTGAAAATGACGTTATCCCAGTTGATGGTGGTGTCAGACGGCAGCAGGCCCAGCAAGGCCACCTTGCCGCCGTGGTACATGACATCCAGCATGTCGTTGAATGCCTGCGGGTTGCCGGACATTTCCAGCCCTACATCGATACCGGTAATGCCCATGTCCTGCAGCACTTGTTTGAGGGATTCCCTGCCGATGTTAATGGTGCGCGTGGCGCCCATGTCAGCAGCCAGCTGCAGGCGGTAGTCATTCAGGTCGGTGATAATGATGTTTCTGGCCCCGATGTGGCGACAGATACCGGCGGCAATAATGCCGATGGGACCCGCGCCAGTGATCAGCACGTCTTCGCCCACCACATCAAATTCCAGCGCGCAATGCGCTGCATTACCAAAGGGGTCAAAAAACGCCGCCAGTTCGGACGGGATCGGGTCAGGAACCGGCCACAGATTTCTGGCCGGCATGCTGATGTATTCGGCAAACGCGCCGTCGCGATTAACCCCGATGCCAATGGTGTTGGGGCATAAATGTGGTGTGCCGGCACGACAATTGCGGCAAACGCCGCAGGTGATGTGGCCTTCGGCACTGACCCGTTGGCCGATGGTGTAATCGGTGACTTCCACCCCTTTGTCGACGATGTGGCCCACAAACTCGTGGCCAATCACCAGCGGCGGTTGTATGGTGCGTGCGGCCCAGTCATCCCATTGTTCGATATGCAGATCCGTGCCACAGATGGCAGTCATCTCAACTTTGATCAAGACGTCGTTATGACCCATCGACGGCATGGGCACGTCTTCCAGGCACAGGCCGGGACCAGCATGTTTTTTAACCAGAGCTTTCATTGATTGCGCAGATTCCTGCTGTGAAGGTGGGGGCGGTTTCAGGTGTCGCGCAAATCCTTGCGCAATATCTTGCCGACGTTGGATTTGGGCAACTCGTCACGAAACTCCACCAGGCGCGGCACCTTGTAGCCGGTCAGGTGCAGTTTGCAGTGGGCACGCACGTCCTGTTCGGTCAGGTCCGGATTTTTGCTGACCACAAACAGTTTCACCACTTCGCCGGATTTTTCATCGGGAACCCCAATGGCCGCCGCTTCGATAATGTCGTCATGCAGGCAGGCAGCGTCCTCGATTTCGTTCGGGTAGACATTAAAACCAGACACCAGGATCATGTCTTTCTTGCGGTCGACTATCTTGAAGTAGCCATTCTCGTCCATGACCGCAATGTCGCCGGTTTTCAGGAATTCCCCGTCGCGGGTAAAGGTTTTTTTGGTTTCTTCAGGGCGCTTGTAATACCCCTTCATCACTTGCGGTCCGCGGATACAAAGCTCGCCGGCTTCGCCCGTGGGCACGGGGTTTTCATCTTCATCCAGAATGACACAGTCGGTGCTGGGTATGGGCAGGCCAATGGTGCCATTGTATTTTTCCAGCGGCACCGGATTGATGCAGGCCGCTGGCGAGGTTTCCGTCAGACCGTAGGCTTCCACCAGGGTGACACCGGTCACTGCTTTCCATTTTTCTGCCGTGGCGCGTTGAACGGCCATGCCCCCGCCCAGGGCAAAACGGAACTTGGAAAAATCCAATTCAGCAAAACCCGGTGTGTTGAGCAGGCCGTTGAACAAGGTATTAACCCCCGTCATGAGCGTAAAAGGGTGCTTGCTCAGCTCTTTTACAAACCCTTTCATGTCACGGGGGTTGGTGATGAGAATGTTTTTGGTCCCGAACTGGGAAAACATCAGGAAGTTGGCCATCAGGGCAAAGATATGGTAAAGCGGCAATGCCGTGATAACGACTTCTTCATTGCCTTCGCGCAGTACGTTTTGGAGCCATGTTTTGACCTGCTGCACATTGGCCACCAGGTTACGGTGGGTCAGTACCGCTCCTTTGGAAACGCCAGTGGTGCCGCCGGTGTATTGCAGGAAAGCGGTGTCATCCAGACTGATTTCCGGGCGCGAATAGGGCAGGGATTTGCCTTCGGCAAGCACTGCCTTGATGCCTTGTGCTTGAGGCAAACTGAAGTCCGGCACCATTTTTTTGACGTGTTTGATGACAAAATCCATCAGCCGTCCCTTGACCGGTCCCAGCATGTCTCCAATGCGGGTGGTGATGATTTTTTCCACGCTGGTCTCAGGCAGGACTTTCTCCAGTGTGTGTGCGGTGTTTTCCAGTATGACGATGGCTTTGGCGTCGGCATCATTCAACTGATGGCGAAGTTCGCGCGGGGTGTAAAGCGGGTTGATGTTGCTGACCACCATGCCGGCACGCAAAATGCCGGTGACCACCACCGGGTATTGCAACAGGTTGGGCATCATCACGGCGACGGTGGAGCCGGCTGGCAGATTGGCTTGCAGCCAAGCGGCAAAATCGCGACTGAGGGCATCCAGTTCCCCATAGGTGATGGAACGGCCAAAGTTGACAAAGGAAGTCTGGTCGGCGTATTTTTGGCAGGATTTTTCAATCATGTCGGCCACGGATGAAAATTCCAGCGGCCCGATTTCGGCCGGTATGCCAGGTGGGTAGGATTTAAGCCAGACTCTGTCTACGTTCATGCGCGTCCCCTTGGTTTTATGAGTGGTCTTATAGTGCCCATTACTTTTTTAACCACGAATTGGATGGTTATCCAGCGCTTCCCTGGCTGTTGCACGGATATTTTAGCACCGCTGGCGCGTGCGCGTCTAATGCATACACTGCCTGGCTCCGGCATCGATGGCAGAAGAGGAAGGGCGTAAAAAAGCCCTTTCAGGGTGCCTGCTGCCTGACCAGAACAGGCTGGACAGAAGCAGGCCCTGAAAGGGCAGCGGAGAACTCGGTCAAAGTTCGTAGCAAACTGTGGTTCGTATTGTTGTGAAACTGGAAATTATTTGTAGTAGTTTGTATTCCTGCCAGATCAACGGCTCAATGCCCCGGGCCGTTGGGCCCGGGTATTGAGGTCCCCTTTTTGGCATCCTGCCAGGTCTTCCAGCCGGGATTTATCCTTCAGCCCCGGGTCTTTTGGCCATGGAGCCGTTCTTTGCGGTCTGCTTCAATGACAGACTGCGGCACATCCTTGCCGATGGTCATCAAATCCCATACCAGCAGAACATAGCCCAGCGCAGTGGCATAACCAAAGACCTGACGCCACCACATGCCCTGCATGAACCACTTGGCTGTCTGGGCCTTGAAGTACCCGGCCCAGGTGCTACCTTCAATGGCCCGTTCAATAAAGGACTGTTCGTAGCCGGAGATCAGCAAGGCCATGGTCATGCCCAGCACCCCAATGTTGAGCAATGCCAGGGCCGACTTCCAACGCCAGGCGTGGGGCAGGCGGCTGTCAAACGGCACATCGCCCCGGAGTTTCTGTACGGCGATATACCACATGGCAATATTAATGGAAGCATAGGCGCCGAAGAAGGCCAGGTGGCCATGTGAAGCAGACCACTGGGTGCCGTGAGTGTAAAGGTTGATTTGCGGCAGGGTGTGCATGAAGCCCCACACGCCGGCTCCAAAGAAGTTGCCGAAAGCGTGCGCAATCAACCAGGCCATGGCCGGGTGGTTGCGGTTTTTAAAGTCATGCTTGCCGGCATCGTAAACAGCGTGCACCACCATCGCGACCAGCGGTACAGGCTCCAGGGCGGAGAAGAAACCACCGATGGTGAGCCAGTATTCGGGGGTGCCAATCCAGAAGTAGTGGTGACCCAGGCCCAGAATACCGGAGCCGAACATCAGTGCCACTTCGATGTAAAGCCAGGTTTGCACGATTTTCCGCGGAGTGCCCAGCACCTGCATCAAGCTCCAGGCCATGATACAGCCAACCAGTACTTCCCAGGTGGCTTCCACCCACAGGTGAATCACCCACCACCACCAGTACTGGTCAACGGAAATGTTGGGGGTATAGAACATGCCCGCCAGATACAGACCAGCCAGTGCCACCAGGTCCAGCACCAGCACGCCGGCAATGCCTGTCCAGCGGCCCTTCATGAAGGTGGCTGCCACGTTGTAGAAGAAAATCAGCACACAGACCACAATACCAATGTCCGCCCAGCGTGGGGCTTCAATGTATTCACGGCCTTCATTGATCAGCCACAGGGAGGTCTGGTTGCCCGGGCCAATCTGGATGAACAGATAAACCACCACCACCACGGCCACGGCCAGGGTGAAAATCCAGAAAGCCAGGTTGCCGAGTTTGTAACCCACCAGTTCAGTCTGGGCTTCATCTTCAATCAGCCAGTAGACCGATCCGATGAACCCGTAGAGCATCCAGATAACCATGGCGTTGATGTGCACCATGCGCACCACGTTGAAGTCCAGCTTGTTGTAAAACAGGCCGGGCACCAGGTACTGGGCACCGGCAATCAGGCCAAACAGGAGCTGGGCGCCAAACAGAATGATGGCCACAATAAAATATTTGACGGCCAGTTTTTTGCCGGGAGTCAGAGACGAATAGTCAAATTTGAGAAGGCTCATTGGTCACCCTCCTGTGGAATGGTTTTGAAGTTATTCGGGAAACCGTTGGTGTCAATGGAAGACATCCATTTC
Organism: Lysobacterales bacterium; assembly: GCA_015494035.1. Taxonomy (GTDB): domain Bacteria; phylum Pseudomonadota; class Gammaproteobacteria; order Xanthomonadales; family Marinicellaceae; genus S144-45. The sequence continues at coordinate 6,344 of WGBZ01000012.1, forward strand.
AGGAAAGCCACAATGCCATGCGCTTCTTCTTCGGTAATACCCAGATTGGGCATGCGGCGCATGGTTCCATAGCCGCGGCCATTGGTTTTCGGGTCCATGAGAAAGCTGACCATCATGTTTTCCCGCACCGATTCGGCGCCCCAGCCCTGATCCAGCCAGGCCTTGGTGAGGTCGGGCGCGTAGTAGGCGCCATTGCCCAGCAAGGTGTGGCAGTTCATGCAGTTTTTGGCCTGGATGGTCATTTTGCCCAGAGAAACCAGTTTTTCAGCTTCTTCCTCGCTCAGCATTTTGCCGAACAGCGGGGCATCATCACCAATGACCGGCTCCATAAACCCGCGTTCGGGATTGAAACGATAGTAAATACGTTTGTTAATGACGCTGTAAGCGGGGACGCGACTGGAGCCGGCGGTGATCTTCTTGACGGTATCAAAGGTCAGAAAAATCAGGATAACCAGCATGCCCCCGGTTATCCAGACGGCGACCTTTCGCCAGAAAGACTCACTGGCCCACCACGGTGTTTTATTCATAGCAATTCTCCTGCTGAAAACGTGAGGGTTAAGACAGTCCGCTTGACTTGCCTGGTGTGCTGCGTGTTGCTATTTCCTCCTCGTGCGGGTGGGTGCCCACGCACAGGTGCCAGATGCCGTGAGGAGCCAGCAAATAACCCAGCAAGAGCAGCGCGACCAGAATCCGCCAATACCCGGAAAGGTGAAGCACCTGCACCAGCACCACGGTAAAGACAACAAATATCCCGTAGCTGAGGTAAGCCAGGGTGGCGTAGGACGCCTTGTTCTTGAGGCGCGACCAGGCAAAGAAAAAAGCATAAAACGCGCCAAACAGGATCATCATGGCACCGGCCATGGTGGCCAGCATGATGTTGGACGCGAGCACAGGTTCGGTCATGATGTTCTCCGTTGTTTGACGTTGGCCAGTGTATTGCCACTGTCAAAAAACGGCCTTGACCTATGTCAATTCGTTAAAGCGGGAGAAAGAAATTGTTTACCAAATAGAAAGGGAAAGAAAATTGGTTGGCAGTTCAGACGAGCAGTTGTCCCGGTGATGGCGTATTTAGATTTGTTCCAGCTCCAGCATTTTTCGCAGCTGTGGAACGTTTTTGAGAATAATATGGTTGTCTGCCAGCTCAATCAGTCCGCGCTTATTCAGTTGTTTCAGGGCGCGGCTGAAGGTTTCCGGCTTGATGGAAAGGCGCGAGGCAATATCGCGTTTGGGGATATTCAGACACAGGTCAAAAGCCTGGTCAGAGTCGGGACTGGCGTTGTCCGCCAAAGAAACGAAATAATCCACGATGCGGAACGAGGCATTATGCAGTGTTTGTTTGTCCAGTTCTTTCAGCATCCAGTGCAGGCGTTGCGATAAATGGCCGAGCATTTTGATGCACAACTCGGTGCTGATGCTAAGAATTTCAAGGTAATGATTGGCGCTAATGGCAATGACCACCGAGGGTTTGACTGCCGTGGCGGTGACCGGGTAACGTGGTGCGCCGGCAAATAGCACCCCTTCGGCAAAAGACTTGCCCGGTGTGACCACCTCAATGATTTTTTCATCGCCGCTCAAGGCACTGCGGGTGAGCTTGATGGCTCCCTGCTCAACAAAGTAAATGTGGGTCAGGTCTGTGCCTTGCTGAAACAGAATCTGCTCGGCATCCAGCTCAACCCGATGGCAATGTTTTTGCAGTTGGGCGAATTGAACATCGCTCATGGC
>WGBZ01000013.1 GCA_015494035.1 Lysobacterales bacterium
GCACCTGCCGTTCCCAGTCATCCGGTGGAGTACGGCGCGGCTTGAGGCTGGTGCGATGAATGTCCCAGCCGGTTTTTCTGGACATCTCCCCGGCCAGTTGCGGCGCGATTTCATGACAGACTTCAATGGCCTGCAGTGGGCCGCCTTGCTGCATGGCCTGCTGCAGGTGGCCCTTGAGGGTTTTGCCAAATACTTTGGTCACGTCCCGGCTGGCTTCCACACGATGGCGGATATCCCTGGAGCTGATGGTGGGCTGGTCGCAGCCGGCCAGCACGGCTGCCAGCAACATGGCCACAGATGCAGTGACTTTGAACGGTTTCATGGGTTTCTCCTGAAAGGGTCTGCTTAAGCTCCCTTGTGAGCTTAAGGGTGATTCGTGCGATTTTCAATGGGCAGATGAAACGGTAGCGAACACATGCTTTCCCAAGGCAGTTGCCACAAAGCGCCGGTGTTGGAGCGAATGATCGCCAATTTTTGATATACTCTGGCGATAACCGCAACGCACGAGGCCGTTTCTGTGAACTTCCCCACCATCAAGCAACTGCGCTATTTTATCGCGCTGGTCGAAAACGCCCATTTTGGCAAGGCGGCCGAAGCCTGTCACGTGTCGCAATCGGCTTTTAGCGTGGCCATCAAGGAACTGGAAAACACCCTGGAAGCGCAGCTGGTGGACCGCACCAACAAACAGGTCACCATCACCAACCTGGGCCGTGAGGTGTATCAGCAGGCCAGGCTGGTAATGGAGGACATGGCCAGCCTGGTCGAAAAAGCCGCCGGCAACGCCGAGCCCTTAAGCGGCAAGCTGTCGCTGGGTGTTATTCCCACCATTGCGCCGTTTGTGTTGCCAAAAATCATGCCCAAACTGATGCAGGATTATCCCAATCTGCAGCTTTTTTTGCGTGAGGATCAGACCCAGCGCGTGTATGAGAAGCTGATGGCCGGTGAACTGGATCTGATTCTGATTGCCATGCCCTATGAACTGCGCGGGGTGGATCAGATGCCCCTGTTTGATGACCCGTTTTTGCTGGCCTCGCGGGAAGATTCGCAACTGGTGGACGCGGAAAACTACGACTTTGACGAACTGGAAGACGAAAGCATTATCTTGCTTGAAGACGGCCACTGCCTGCGGGATCACGCGCTGGCGGCCTGTCAGATCAAACACCTGGACAAGGTCAGCCGCTTTGAAGCCAGCTCGCTACTGACCCTGATTGAGATGGTGGACAACGACCTGGGAATTACCTTTCTGCCCAAGATGGTGGAAAATTCGCACTTTCTGGAAAACACTTCAGTCAAAACCACGCCCCTGCCTGAAGCCGGATCGCGCCAGATTGGCCTGGCCTGGCGCAAGGGCAGCGCGCGCGAGGAAGAATTCTACATGCTGGGCGAATACATCAAGCAAAGCTGTGAGGGCGGCTGTTAGGGAATGCCTCAGGCTGCTTGCTTTCAACAGGTTCAATAGACTTCTTCACTGCCTCAGATCACCTGCTTGCGCGCAAACAAATAACGCCCCAGAGCAAAAGTCACCGCCCCAAAGCCCAGCAGTAACAGGGCATAGGGCATGACGTCGGTGAGCGTGAATTGCCGCCACAAGCCCCCTTCCAGGCTCAAAATAGTCCATTTGACCGGGCTGAAATTACCCAGATTCGCCATCCATTGAGGCATAACCATCACCGGTATCATGCCGCCGCCGAACATGGCCATCACCATCATCACCGGCCACACCAGCCCCGAGGCCTGTTTTTCGTTCTTGCCAAATACCGACAGTAACATCATTAAGCCGGTAAAGCCCACCGCGGTGCTGAGCACTGCCAGTGCCAGGACCAGCGGGCTTTGAATGCGGATACCGAAAACCGCCACGCCCACCAGCAGAATCACGCCCATCACCGCCACAATGGTGGTAAAGCAGCCCAGCGCCTTGCCACTGAGTACGTCCGAGCGACTCACGGGCATGGATAGCAAGCGGCCCATGGTGCCTTGGGATATTTCGCTCACCAACGACAAGGCAAAAGCCATCAGCACGCTCATCACCCCCCAGACAATGCCCTGAGGAAAAGACACGGTATAGGCGTTAACCGGGCCGTTACGCTGACGCTGAATGTCGATTTTTTCGATTTTCAATGGCGTAAACCCGGCCATGGCAGGGTTCTCGTCCGTTGCCGCTGCGCTCTCTTTGCTGCTGTCCTGGCCGGAGTCCCGCATCAGCACATCCAGCGAGCGGCGCAACCCTTCCAGCGCTGTGATGGTTTCCGGGTCGGCTTCCGGGCTTTGACGCCACTGACTGAGGTTTTCATCAAATTGCTGCAGGGTCTCCTCGGGCCGATTCATGGCCTCCTGCATGTCCTCGGCCGCCTGTGACATCAGCAGGCCTTCCACCATGCCGGCCACGGCTTTCTGGCCCGGGTCAACGCCCAGGCGGACCTCCGGCACCAGCGGGTCAAACACGCCTTGATGGGCTCGGCCAAAGCCCGGTGGTATCACCAGAAACGCTGTCAGTTGCCCACGCCGAACCTTGTCGCGGGCGGCTTCCAGTGGCAAGGGCTGGATTTTCAGGGACTCGGATTCGGCCAGTTTCTGCACCCACTGTCGCGACCCGGCGGTGTTGTCCTGGTCGACCACGGCCAGTGCAATGCGTGCGGATTTGCTGCCACCGGAAAAGGCCGTGCCAAAGAAAATGGCCATCAGCAAGGGAAAAATCAGGGTAAAAAACAGCGACATCTTGTCGCGACTGAGCAACAGCCAGTCTTTTTTGGCAATCTGCCACCAGCGGCCCACCCCGCCAGCAATACGCCGTTGGGGTGGTGGCCTGTTTTCCTCGCCGGTTCCGAATTTATTACCGGGCTGGCGCGCCGGACTTTGGTGCGTGCTGTCATGGCTCATGGTCAGTCCCTCAGTGTGCGTCCGGTCAGGTTCAGAAAGACACTTTCCAGATTCGGCGGTTTGATGCTGAGCAAATCACTGTCCGGGTCAAAACCCCATTCATTCAGTACCTGCACCGGGTTTTTATGCTGTGTTTCCAGCACCTGACCCTGACGTTGCAGACGAATGTGGTAGTCGCCCCCGTAGCGGTGCAACAGCTCGGCCACCGTGCCTTCAGCCAGCAGCTGGCCATGATCCATGATACCCACACGGTCGCAGATTTTTTGCGCTTCTTCCATGTAATGAGTAGTGTAAATTATGCTGTGACCGGCATCACGCAAGGCCATGATGCTATCCAGCAGGGCATTGCGTGATTGGGGATCAACCCCCACCGTGGGTTCGTCCAGCAACAGGTTTTCGGGGCGATGCAGCATGGCCACAGCCAGGTTCAATCGCCGCTTCATGCCACCGGAAAACTGGCTGACGGGGCCATCGGCGCGATCGCTCAATTCGGCCAGTTCCAGCGCATCGGCCACGGCGCAGGTCAGCTCATCGCCTGAAAAGC
>WGBZ01000014.1 GCA_015494035.1 Lysobacterales bacterium
GACATGAACCGCACTGGCCTCCGCCACACACGCCCAAAACGGCTAGCCGCCTGGTCAATAACCACCATCACCGCCATGACCGCACTGGCTCTGGCCGGTTGCGGCGCACCGGTGCGGCCAGATCTGCCCACCGTGGTTTCCATCGACCAGTGGAACAGCCAGAGTGGCCAGGGATTGCTGCGCATCGAGTACCGCGACAACAAACCGGCCACGCTGGAAAGCTTCCAGTGCGAGCTGCAAGAACCATCATCTGACAAATCAATCGGCCACATCAGCGGCCAACCGGCCCTGCCACTGGACCCTTACGGCACCGAACGCGTGGCCTTCTCCCTGCCTTTTCCCGCCCAGGCCGCCCAGCCTCAACAACTGGATTATCGCCTGATCTGCCAGTTGCAGCTAGACAAAGGCCAGGAAAAAACCCGCTACCGCTCCACCCTCTACCGTATCCCGGCAGAAAACGACCTGTATCGCTGACGGCCTGCCCAAGGGAAAAACCCGCACAAGCCCGGCACGCTTTCGCTGGTTGACAGCGACGGATTTAGACAATCGGGTGAAGCTGTGGTTAACTGTGACCTACCCGTTCATCGAGGGCAGAAACGCCATGCACAGACAGCCACCCCGATCCACCACAACCGCCATCAACACCCTGACCATGATGACCCTGTTCCTGTTAACCCTTGGCTGCGGCAAATCGCTGCAGACTCAGCCTGCGCCAGACCCGGACAGCTATCGCGAACTCACCATTGCCCAAGCGGCCCGACAAATGCAAAGCGGCCGAATCTCCAGTGAACAACTGGTCACCCACTACCTGAACCGCATCGAACAGTTCGACCGCAACGGCCCGGCATTGCGCTCAGTGGCCGTGATCAACCCCAACGCCCTCAGTATTGCCAGAGAGCGGGACAGGGAAAGGCAGGCAGGCAAAATTCGCGGCCCGCTACACGGCATTCCGGTGCTGCTCAAAGACAACATAGACACCGGCGATGGCATGGCCAATACCGCCGGCTCCCGCGCCCTGGCCGCCAACGTGCCCGACAAGGACGCCTTTGTGGTTCAACAGCTGCGCGACGCCGGTGCGGTCATTCTGGGTAAAACCAACCTGAGCGAATGGGCCAACTTCCGCTCCACCCGTTCCAGCAGTGGTTGGAGTGGCCTGTGGGGCCAGGCAAGAAACCCCTACGACCCCCTGCGCAGTCCCTGCGGCTCCAGTTCCGGCTCGGGCATCGCCGTCGCCGCCGACTTTACCCTGCTGGCCGTGGGCACAGAAACCGATGGCTCCGTCACCTGCCCGGCAGCCGTCAACGGCATCGTCGGCTTCAAACCATCACTGGGCCTGGTTAGCCGCAGCGGCATCATCCCCATTGCCCACTCGCAGGACACCGCAGGCGCCATGGCGCGCACCGTTAGCGATGCCGTCACGCTGCTGCAAGCCATGATTGGCCACGACCCGGCCGATGCCAGCAGCCAGCCACACCGACTCGATCTGACCAACCACCTCAAAAAAGACGGCCTGAAAGGCAAGCGCATCGGGGTGGTTCGTAACCTCATGGGCTACCACAGCGATCTGGACGCGGTATTCGAACGCCAGCTCGACACCCTGAGAAAACAGGGGGCCATCATTGTCGATGGCGCCAACATTGAAACAGTCGGCCAGTGGGAAGGCCCGGAATTCAACGTCCTGCTGATGGAGTTCAAAACAGACCTGGCCAACTACCTGTCCGGCAGCCCGGTTCCCTATAAAACCCTCGAAGACCTCATGGCCTTTAACCAGCAAGACCCCAGGGAACTGTTCTACTTCGGCCAGGAAATCTTTGAAATGGCTGCGGCAACACAAGGCACACAGGACAAAAAATACCCGCAGTCACTGGCGGATGCCAAACGCCTGGCCGGCCAGGAAGGTATAGACGCCACCTTGAAAAAACACCGCCTTGACCTGCTGATCGCCCCCACCACCGGGCCGGCCTGGTCCATTGACTTGATCAACGGCGATCACTACCTGGGCTCCGCCACCTCACCGGCGGCCGTGGCCGGTTATCCCCACATCACCGTGCCCATGGGCACTGTTCATGGCTTGCCGGTGGGCCTGTCCTTTTTTGCCGGCCACCTGTCAGAACCCGTGTTGACAGAGGCCGCCTACGGCTTTGAACAAGCCAGCAAAGCCCGACACCCCCCACAACTCAAATAGCAGGCCTGTCAATCCCCCTTATTACATAAAACCCATACTCTCGGAACGCGATCGCTATCGACCAGGTAGTCGGTGGTGTCGTGTAGGCATTAAAAAACCCTGCAGCGGACAGGGTTTTTTGGGGTGAGAGGGTTAGGGGGTTAGTCGAATTCGGGCCGGGGGTCGCGGCGCATGAGTTCGTCCACGGCCTGTTGCGGGGTGAGTTCGCTGTTGATGACTTTGAGCACGTGGCGGGAAATGGGCATGTCCACCTGATACTTGTCAGCCAGTCGCACCACTTCTTCGGCGGTGCCGATGCCTTCCACCACCTGGCCGATCTCGGCTTTGGCGGCCTCAACGCTTTTGCCCTGCCCCAGGGCCAGCCCCATGCGCCGGTTGCGGGACAGATCACCGGTGCAGGTGAGCACCAGATCCCCCAGGCCAGACAGGCCCATGAGGGTTTCTGGCTTGACGCCCATGGCTTTGCCCAGGCGCATCATTTCGGCCATGCCACGGGTGAGGATGGCCGCGCGGGTGTTGTCGCCCAGTTGCATGCCGTCACAAATGCCGGTGGCCAGCGCCAGCACGTTTTTGACCGCACCACCGAGCTCGGCCCCCATGAGGTCGGGCGAATAATAAACGCGAAAGCGGTCGTTGTTGAGGGCGTAGGCCACCTGGCGGGCAAATTCCGGGTGGGTGGACGCCACCGTGACCAGGGTGGGTTTGCCGGCGGCCACGTCTTTGGCAAAGGATGGGCCGGTGACCAGCGCGATGGGTTTGTCCGGCCCCAGGATGTCTTCAGCCACCTGATGCAGAAACCGGCCGGTGCCGGGTTCAAAGCCCTTGCTGGCCCAGGCCACCGGCTTGTCGCCAAGCAGCGGCTTGATGCGCGTGAGGATGTCGGCAAAGGCGTGGCTGGGGCTGACCACCAGGACGGCTTCGGCCTCGCCCACGGCTGTCTCTTA
>WGBZ01000015.1 GCA_015494035.1 Lysobacterales bacterium
AAGCGGGTGTTTGGCCGGTTTTTTGGCCACCAACGGCTGAAGATCATGGTGTATTGCGCCGTTTGATGCCGGCAAACAGGGCCGGTTGCAGCAAGCCGGTGCGGGCGGCAAAACCCTGCATGGCGGTGCCCAGCACGCCAAAGCCGTATTTGATGGAGCGGGGCAGGTTGATGGAGCTGGCTTCGGGAAAGTATTTGGTGGGCACGGAGATTTCACCCACCGGGTAGCCGCCAATAATGGCCTGGGCCAGAAACTGGTTGTCGAAAATGAAGTCATCGGAATTGCTCTGGAACGCAATGGCGCGCAGCAAGTCGGCCGAATAGGCGCGATAGCCGGTGTGGTATTCACTCAGTTTGGCTCCCAGCATCACGTTTTCAAAGGCCGTCAGCGCCCGGTTGGCCACGTATTTCCACCACGGCATGCCGCTTTGCCGTGCCTTGCCGCCCAGAATGCGCGAGCCAATCACCAGGTCATAGACGCCCGATTCAATCATCGCGGCCATGGCCGTGGCCAGTCGCGGTTCGTACTGGTAATCCGGATGCACCATCACCACGATGTCCGCGCCCCGGTCCAGCGCGGCCTGGTAGCAGGTTTTCTGGTTGGCCCCATAGCCGCGGTTGCGGTCGTGGCGAATCACTTCGATGCCCAGTTTTTTGGCCACTTCCACGGTGTTGTCGCTGCTGGCATCGTCCACCAGCAGTACGTGGTCAATCACCTCATGGGGCAGGGCCTGATAAGTGCTTTCCAGCGTGTGTTCGGCGTGATAGGCGGGCATCACCACCATTACCTGCTTTCCGTTGATCATTGCGGTGGCGACTCCTTGTATTGCTGCACTTCGGTGCCAGGGCTTGCGGCTGATACCGGGTAAACGGCAATTTTATCATCCTCATACACGGCCGGGCCGTAGAGGGCGCGGATTTTGTCATCGCAGCCGTCCAGTTTCTTGTGTGTCATCCCCGCCGCCGGGCCAAAATAGGCCGGTTTTTGCCACAGCACATAGTCCACGCCGCGTTTTTTCAGGTCTTCAGGGTTGGCCAGGTAAGCCACGTTGGCAAAGCGAAACCGGGCATTGTCGGGCACTTCACCATGGCGTTTGTCGACGCACAGGCCCAGCAGCAGGCCGGGAATCACCCGCTGGCGGCTGGCCGGTTCAGTAAGAATCGCATCCCAATGGTAGCTTTCAAAGGCAAACGGGGCGACGGCCACGGCCAGGCTGCCCGCTGGCCGGCTGGCCAGTTGCCTCCAGAACGGCGGCACTGGCCGTTGCCGCATGTAATCCAGGGCTTCGTTTTTGCCGGGGCGAAACTCATAGATCAAGGCAGTATGCGATTTGTTGCTGTTGGGGGATTGCATCAGCTCGGGCAGCGGGGAGGTGACCAGCAAGGCCAGGGCGTACAACGCAAACAGCAGGGCCGCCGGCAGTGGGCCAGTCCGTTGCGCCACCTGGGCAAATCCCGAGGCCACCAGCAACAACGCCAGGGGCAGGGCAGGCAGCAGGTAACGGGCCAGCACCAGCGGGTGGTTGATCCAGGCCGGTTGCGTCACAGCAACGAGTATAAAGGTCAACAAAGCGCCCACGCCTATGGCGGTGGCTTCGGGAAAGCGGCGGAAAACCCTGGGCGCGCCAACAAGCGCCATGACCAGCCCGATGCCGGCCAGGAGCGCCGATGAAGTGCCCAGCCACAGGTGCCAGGCACCGATCAGGGTATCGAGGCTGAGCTGGTGTTTGTGAGTTTTCCCCACCAGTGCGTTCAGGTCATGCAGCAAGGGTGGCAAGGTCAGCGCCAGGGTGAGCGCACCAGCGGGCAGGGCCAGTGAAAGCAGGCAGATAAAACGGGCTTTGCGCTCTCCGGCTTGTCGTTTCAACAGGCGCAGCGTTTCCACAATAAACGGCGCGGCAATAAACAGCGCGACAATCAGGTGGGTCCACACTGCCAGCGCAGAGACCAGCGCATAGGCCAGGCCCAGGAGCCATTTTCTCTTGCCTGTTTTTGTGCCTGAGGGGGAACAGTAACGGTAAAACAGCCACACCGACAGCCAGACCAGCAACACATTCAGGGCATAGGGGCGGGCTTTCATGCTGAAGGCAATCAGCAAGGGCGAGGCGGCCAGCAACACCGCCAGGCCGATGGCGGTCAAGCGGTCGAGGCGTCGGGCTGTCAGCCAGGGCAGGAAAACCAGGGTGGCGATGCCAGCGACCATCATGGGCCAGCGCATCAGCGTTTCACTGAGGCCAAACGTGGCGGCCTGCCACCAGTAGAACAGGGTCAGCGGAATGCTGTAATCGGCATAACCGTATGACAGGGCGATGCGTTCAGGCGTGCTTTTCAGCAATTGATGCACTGCGTGCCATTCGTCATCAATCAAGACCTGGGCAAAAAATTGATCCAACCGCAACCAGCTGCCGATAACCGCCACAAACAGCAACCAGGTCCAGAAGTGGCGATTTCGGGTTGGTGTGCCGGGTAGTTTTGTGGGGACGGTGTCGGGCATGGGTGGTGTGGCCGGGGGCATGGGCAAGGAGGCGAATTATGCCACAAAGCTGGCGCCACACCAATTGCCTGCTGGTAGCAAAGCACCTGCTGTGCCAGCGACTATTGGCAGCTCACCCGAGAGTTAACCCGGTAGCTCACCCAGGAGTTTACGAGGGAAGCTCTGATTGAATCTGGACGAAGCAGCTTATGCCTGAAATGTTCGAGAACAAGGCGAAGTTCGCGGCCAATAGCGAGCTATTCGCAAGGACTTTAACGCAGTTATCGGACGTTTCAGGTATGAGAGCGAGTTCACGATTCGATCAGAGCTTCCCAAGGGGTCTGAGCCTGCTTCGAGGGGCTGCTCTCGCTTTGCTGCCGGGCCAGAAGAAAGCGGGGGATTCGTGGTATAATCCGACGCTTTGAAACGGCCACACAGCGCCGGTGGTCAGGCCGCTGTTTGCCCGCACTGGAGACGCCGCTCGAAACGGCCGCAACAACCCTAAAGGAAATGGATATATGGCGGATTTTGCCAACGAAGTGTTAAAGGTCAACCTCGAAGACGAGATGCGCAAATCATACCTCGATTACGCCATGAGCGTGATCGTGGGGCGTGCCTTGCCGGATGTTCGCGACGGCCTCAAGCCTGTGCATCGCCGCGTACTGTACGCCATGCACGAGCTGGGCAATGACTACAACAAGCCTTACAAGAAGTCCGCCCGTATCGTTGGTGACGTGATCGGTAAATACCACCCGCACGGTGATTCGGCTGTGTATGACACCATTGTCCGCATGGCCCAGCCGTTTTCCATGCGCTACCTGCTGGTTGATGGCCAGGGCAATTTCGGCTCCGTCGATGGCGATGCTGCTGCAGCCATGCGTTACACCGAAATCCGCCTGTCCAGAATCGCCCACCAGATGCTGCGCGACATCGACAAGGAAACTGTTGATTTTGCGCCCAATTACGATGAAAGCGAACACGAACCGGTGGTGCTGCCAACCCGGGTGCCGGCCTTGCTGGTGAATGGCTCTTCCGGTATCGCGGTGGGCATGGCCACCAATATCCCGCCGCATAACCTGCGTGAAGTCATTGACGCCATCATTGCCTTGTCGCACAACCCGGACATCAGCATCGATGAGCTGATTGAACTGCTGCCGGGGCCGGATTTCCCCACCGCCGCCATCATTAACGGCTCAAAAGGCATCCACGAGGCGTATCACACTGGCCGTGGCAAGGTGTACATGCGCGCCAAAACCACCATTGAAACCGATGAGGCCACGGGTAAGCAGACCATTGTTGTCAACGAATTGCCCTATCAGGTCAACAAGGCACGTTTGCTGGAAAAGATTGCCGATCTGGTCAAGAACAAGAAAATCGAAGGCATCACCGAGTTGCGTGATGAATCGGACAAGGACGGCATGCGCATGGTGATCGAGCTGCGTCGCGGCGAAGTCGCCGAAGTTATTCTCAACCAGCTGTTTCAGCTGACCCAGCTGCAAACAGTGTTTGGCATCAACATGGTGGCGCTGGTCAATGGACAGCCACGCTTGTTGAACCTGAAACAGATTCTGGACGCCTTCCTCAGGCACCGGCGCGAAGTGGTGGTGCGCCGCACCCTGTATGAACTGCGCAAGGCGCGCGAACGCGCCCACGTGCTGGAAGGGCTGGCCATTGCCCTGGCCAATATCGATGAAGTGATTGCGTTGATCAAAAGCTCAACCAGCCCGGCCGAGGCCCGTCAGCGCCTGCAGGACAAGCTGTGGGAATCGTCGGCGGTACGCGCCATGCTGGCCAATGCCGATAGCGACATCTGCCGCCCCGAAGGGCTGGAACCGCAATTCGGTTTCCAGACTGGAGGCTATCAACTTTCACCCGTGCAGGCCAAGGCCATTCTGGATTTGCAACTGCATCGCCTGACCGGCCTGGAGCAGGAAAAGCTCACGGACGAATTCAAGCAAATCATTGCCCGCATTGGCGAATACCTGGAAATTCTCACCAACCCCGACCGCTTGCTGGAAGTCATCCGGGAAGAACTGCAGGAAATTCGGGACAACTACGGCGATGACCGTCGCACGGTGATCCAGGACAAGCAGGTGCACCTGACCCTGGAAGACCTGATCCCCGAAGAAGACGTGGTGGTCACCTTGTCACACGCCGGCTACGCCAAGAGCCAGTCGCTGGACAC
>WGBZ01000016.1 GCA_015494035.1 Lysobacterales bacterium
GACACTGAAGCCAGCAGCCACGGCCCAGTCATACAAGCGGCTCACGTACCAGTCACGGTCGGGCGTGTGATGAAACTCCGGCCGTAACCGGCGGACGATGTCTGCGGGTATCCAGTCACCGTCGTGGGGCAGGCTGATGAGCACGGGTTGATGGCCGCTGTGCAGATTAAACAGGGGTGGGGCATCGGCGTGGTTCTTGGCAGCCGGTTTTTTTCTGGCGGATACTTCCATGATCGGCGCTGGGCTAGCCGGCGGCCAGGCTTGGGACGACCGCTGGCAGTTTGTCATTGAACCCACCATCGAGCACCATCTTCCGCAGGCAGTGAATGTCTGCTGTCAGCAACCGGTCCCGGTCCAGAAACGGCACCTTTTCGCGCACTTGACGGTAGACCGCAAACAGGGCTTTAGAGGTTTTCAAGCCCTGGTGAAAATCAATGCTTTGGCAGGCGGCCATGATTTCGATGCCAATGACGGTGGCGGCATTTTCGGCCATGTCCGTGAGCCGGCGGGCGGCAAAGGTGGCCATGCTGACGTGGTCTTCCTGGTTGGCAGAGGTGGGGATGGTGTCGGCCGAGGCCGGATGCACCAGGGTTTTGTTTTCACTGGCCAATGCCGCGGCGGTGACGTGCGCGATCATAAAGCCGGAGTTGACGCCCGAATCCGGCACCAGAAAGGCCGGCAGGCGACTCATGACCGGGTCAATGAGCATGGCAATGCGGCGTTCACTCATGTTGGTGAAATCCGTCAGCGCAATGGCCAGAAAGTCGGCCGCAAACGCCACCGGCTCGGCATGGAAATTGCCGCCGGAAAGCACATCGCCGCTGTCCGGGAAAACCAGCGGGTTATCGGTGACGGCATTGGCTTCAATGAGCAAACGGAAAGCGCAGTGGCCCAAGGTGTCCAGCACCGCGCCCATGACCTGTGGCTGACAGCGCAGGCAGTAGGGGTCCTGAACCCGGTCGCAGTGTTCGTGCGAATGCAGGATCTCGCTGCCGGCCAGTAGCTGGCGGTACACCGTGGCAATGGCTATCTGGCCTGCTTGCCCGCGTGCGCAGTGGATGCGCTCGTCAAAGGGCTGCAAGCTGCCTTTGGCGGCATCCACCGACAGGGCACCGGCGACCACGGCGGCATTAAAGCAGTTTTCAATCAGGAACAACCCTTTCAAGGCCAACGCGGTGGACATTTGCGTGCCGTTTAGTAAGGCCAGTCCTTCCTTGGGCCCCAGTTGAATGGGGGACAGGCCACAGGCCGCCAGCGCTTCGGCGGCCGGTATTTCCCGTCCCTGATAACGCACGTCGCCAATGCCGATCATGGCGCAGCTGAGGTGGGCCAGGGGGGCCAGGTCTCCCGAGGCGCCCACCGAACCTTTTTCGGGAATCAGCGGATAGATGCCATGGTTGAACATGGCCAGCAGCAGCTCCAGGGTCCGTGGGTGCACGCCCGAATGGCCTTGGGCCAGGCTGGTTATTTTCAGCGCCATGCACAACCGGGTGGTGTTTTCATCCACCGGCTTTCCAACCCCGGTGGCGTGCGAAATGACCAGGTTCCGTTGTAGTGTGTCCAGCTCCTGGCGCGGGATTTTCTCACTCGCCAGCAGGCCAAAGCCGGTATTAACGCCATAAACAGTCTGGCCACTGTCGGCAATGTGTTCGATGGCCTCGCGGGCGCGTCTGACGCGTTGCCACAACACCGGGTCGATGGCCAGGGTGAGCGGCTGTTGCCAGAGGCGTCGCAAATCGGCCAGGGAAAAGCCGTCTTCGCCCAGGCGCAGGGTGGGTGCTGTTGCCATCAGTCCGTGCCCCCGGCATTATGATTGGTTTTATTGAGCATGGGCAGGTTCAGTTCGTGTTCGCGCGCGCACTGCCGGGCTATCTCGTAGCCGGCATCGGCATGGCGCATTACACCCGTGGCCGGGTCATTCCAGAGCACGCGCTCAATGCGCCGGTCCGCCGCTTCGCTGCCGTCACAACAGATCACCAGCCCGGCGTGCTGGGCATAGCCCATGCCCACGCCGCCACCGTGGTGAAAGGACACCCAGGTGGCGCCGCTGGCGGTGTTCAACAGGGCATTCAGGATCGGCCAGTCGGACACCGCATCGGAGCCATCGGCCATGGCCTCGGTTTCCCGATTGGGACTGGCCACCGAGCCGGAATCAAGGTGATCGCGGCCGATGACCACGGGCGCTTTCAGTTCGCCGTTGCGCACCATTTCATTGAAGGCCAGGCCCAGCTTGTGGCGTTGCCCCAGCCCCACCCAGCAGATGCGTGAAGGCAGGCCCTGAAACTGGATCCGCTCCTGGGCCATGTCCAGCCAGCGGTGCAGGTGCGGGTCATCGGGAATCAGTTCCTTGACCTTGGCGTCGGTCTTGCGGATGTCTTCGGGGTCGCCCGACAGCGCCGCCCAACGGAACGGGCCGATGCCGCGGCAAAACAGGGGCCGCACATAGGCCGGCACAAAACCGGGGAAGTCAAAGGCGTTTTCCAGCCCTTCGTCAAAGGCCACCTGACGGATGTTGTTGCCATAATCAAAGGTGGGAATGCCCATTTGCTGAAAGTCCAGCATGGCCTGGACGTGGGTTTTCATGGACGCCCTGGCGGCCTGGGCCACCGCTTCGGGGTTGGTTTCGCGTTTGGCAAACCATTCTTCCACGTTCCAGCCAATGGGCAGGTAGCCATTGACCGGGTCGTGTGCCGAGGTTTGGTCAGTAACCGCATCCGGCCGGATGCCACGGGCCACCATGTCCGGCAGGATTTCCGCGGCATTGCCCAGCAGCCCCACCGAGACGGGGC
>WGBZ01000017.1 GCA_015494035.1 Lysobacterales bacterium
GAAACGGACAGGGCGGGGGAAGTTTGCAGAAGCCTCTTTGAAATGCATGTCGAGGATATGCTCTCCGTCATGGCCGAAAGCGGTATGGCCGATGTCGTGTACCAGACCTATAATACGGGCAACACCCATGAAATCGAGGCCATCGCCACCGATGAACTGGTGAAGCTGGAAAACGAAGGCCATCACGTGGTGCCCTCGGCCCGGGCAGCGCGCTTGACCATGGATCGCGAAGGCATCCGTCGTCTGGCCGCCGAAGAACTGGGCCTGCCCACCAGTCGCTACCGCTTTGTGGATGACCGGGACGCCTTTGAGCGGGCCGTCAAGGAGCTGGGCTTTCCCTGCCTGGTCAAGCCGGTGATGAGTTCTTCGGGCAAGGGTCAGTCCGTTCTGCAAAACGAAAATGACATCGACCAGGCCTGGCAATACGCTCAGAGTGGTGGCCGCAGCGGCGCTGGGCGGGTAATTGTTGAAGGCTTTGTCAAATTCGATTTCGAAATCACCTTGCTGACGGTGTGCCACGCAGACGGCACGTCTTTTTGCGAACCCATCGGCCACACCCAGGTAGACGGTGATTACCGCGAATCGTGGCAGCCGCAACAACTGACGGACGTGTCTCTGGCGCGGGCGCGCGACATTGCCCGCAAGGTCACCGAGGCCCTGGGCGGCAACGGAACTTTCGGTGTGGAACTGTTTGTGAAGGGCGATGATGTGGTGTTCTCCGAAGTGTCGCCACGCCCACACGACACCGGCCTGGTGACATTGATTTCGCAAAACCTGTCGCAGTTTGCCCTGCACGTGCGCGCCATTCTGGGTCTTCCCATTCCAAAAATTGTCCAGCATGGCCCGGCCGCTTCGCACGTACTGATTGCCGAAGGGCAGGGAAAAACCCCCACGTTTTCCGGCCTGCGCGAAGCGTTGAAGCCCGCCGAAACGGACCTGCGCCTGTTTGGCAAGCCGGAAGTCAATGGCCGGCGTCGGGTGGGTGTGTGTCTGGCCCGTGACCACTCCACCAATGCGGCACGCAAAAAGGCCCGCAATATGGCCGAAACCATCCGTATCCGGTTGAATTGATGACCGCTTTATCGCTGTTTGCCACTTGTCCCAAAGGCCTCGAATTGCTGCTTCGGGATGAACTGCTGGCATTGGGTGCCGGGCAGGCCAGCGAAAAACTGGCCGGTGTGTCTTTTACCGCCGAGGCCGCCGCGGTGGAAAAAATTATCCTTTGGACCCGCCTGGCCAACCGCATTCTGCTGCCGGTGGCCGAGTTTCCCCTGCACGAGGCCGATGACCTTTACCGCAACCTGCTGAATGTGGACTGGAACCGACACATTTGTGGTGATCCAAAAAGCCTCTGGATCAATTTCACTGGCACCAATGCGGCCATTCGAAATAGCCAATATGGCGCGCAACTGGCCAAGGATGCCCTGGTGGACTGGTTTACCCAAAACCGGGGATACCGACCCAATGTGGATAAAACACAGCCGGATGTGCTGTTTTCCGCCCGGCTGCATCACAACAAACTGACTTTTTCGCTGGACCTGTCCGGTCGCAGCCTGCACCTGCGCGGCTACCGCGACAAGGCCACTATTGCGCCACTGAAAGAGAACCTGGCCGCTGCCATTCTCTACCGGGGCAACTGGCCGGAAAAAGCTGCCGACAACCAGAACCTGGTGGACCCCATGTGTGGCTCCGGCACCTTCCTGAGCGAAGGCTGGCTGATGGCCTGTGACGTGGCACCGGGCCTTTTAAACCCGCATTTCGGTTTTGATTACTGGTGTGGCCACGATCAAAAACGCTGGCAAACGGAGCTGGAAGAAGCCCGTGCACGAAAAGCCATCGGCGTGGAAAAATACTCCGGTCAGATTGTCGGCAACGACACGCACCCGGATTCCATTCGCCAGGCACAAAAACACATGGCCAATCTGGGCGCGGAAAAACACATTCAGTGTGAGAACAAGCCATTGGAACACTTCAATCCACCGCCACCCCCGGGACTGGTGGTGGTTAATCCCCCTTATGGCGTGCGGCTGAAAAAGGGCGTTGAAGAGAGCCTGAAACAATTGGGCCAGTGGTTGATCAACAAAGCCGCAGGTTATGAAGCGCTGGTGCTGACCTACGAAAAAGCCCACGGCTTTTTGCTGGGCCTGCGTGAAGACAAGTCCTGGCAGCTGTATAACGGCGAGTTGCCCGTGCGCCTGCAGCGTTTTGTGTTGAACGAAACCAGCGTGTTGAAAAAAGCCGATGGGATGGATTTTGCCATCCCGCAATCGGCACAAATGCTGGCCAATCGGCTGTTAAAGAATCAGCGCAAGCTCAAGAACTGGCTCAAGCGGGAAGGCATAGAAGCCTATCGTTTGTACGATGCCGACTTGCCGGAATACGCCTTCGCCCTTGACGTTTACAAAGACCATTTCC
Source organism: Lysobacterales bacterium (assembly GCA_015494035.1). Lineage (GTDB taxonomy): Bacteria > Pseudomonadota > Gammaproteobacteria > Xanthomonadales > Marinicellaceae > S144-45. The sequence goes on from WGBZ01000017.1 coordinate 2,416, forward strand.
ACCTGGCCGAATACAAGGCGCCAGCCAGCATTCCTGAAGCCAAGGCCAGGCGGCGGTTGGAAGAGGGTGTGCTGGCCATTCAAGCCGCTTTCAAAGTCCCGCGTTCACACATTCATGTCAAAACCCGACAGAAACAGAAAGGGGCCGATCAGTACCGCAAGCAGGATGCCAAAAGCACACAACTGGTGGTGCGCGAATACCGTTGCCGTTATAAGGTGGACCTGGACCGCTATCTGGACACGGGGCTGTTTCTCGACCACCGCTGGGTGCGCCAGCGCATGCAGGATGAATGGGCCACGGGCAAGAAAATGCTCAACCTGTTTTGCTACACGGCCACGGTTTCCGTGGCGGCGGCGCGCGGTGGCGCCAGTGAAACGCACAGCGTCGATACGTCCCGAACCTACCTCAACTGGGGGCGGGAAAACTTCGAGTTGAACGGCCTGTATGGGCCGAATCATCGCCTGATTCGTCAGGACAGCTTCGACTATGTCATTAATTGTGTTGACCGCTATGACCTGATTTTTGTCGATCCGCCAACCTATTCCAACTCCCATTCGCGCGAGCGGGACTGGGACGTGCAGCGCGATCACAAAGGGCTGCTACTGGGCTGCGGGCGCTTGCTGAATGCCGGTGGACGTATCGTGTTTTCCACCAATTACCGCAAGTTCCGGCTGGATGAAAGCCTTGCGGAATATTTTCTGATTGAGGACGTGACCGAACAAAGCATTCCGCCGGACTTTCGCAACCGGAAAATTCACTATTGCTATATCC
>WGBZ01000018.1 GCA_015494035.1 Lysobacterales bacterium
TACACACTGGGTGCATGTAGCACGCGTTCCAGAATGGCACGGGACTCGCTGCCTTCAGGAAAAACATTCACCATGCTGGCGTTTTTGTTCCCCAGCAAAAACTCCATTTGCCGGTACTGCACCGACTGAAAACCCGAGGCATTGCCAAAAACATGCCGGAACTCGATGTACTCGCTGGGGGTCAGGGTTTCCAGCACCGACCACATCTCAAACAACTGTTTCTGAACCTGCTTGATGCGGGCCAGGATTTTCGAGGCCTTGTCCAGGTCCCCCACCTGAATCAGGTCGATAGCGGCCTGCAATTCGTGAATAATCAGCTTCATCCACAACTCTGAAACCTGATGCTGGATAATGAACAGCATCTCATCGTGATGGGGCGGATCGCTCAGCGGGTGCTGGGCGCTCAACACGCGATCCAGGCACAGGTAGCCGCCATAGTTCTTGCGCTCATCCACAGCCAGGCTGATGCCTTTTTCCAGCTCGCGGATATTGGCTGAGGTGTCCGGGTCCTGGCTCATGCGATTGTCCTGAAATTTGAATGGCTTTATTCTATAATACCGGCCCGGTAACACCGGGAAGTTTCTGCCGTGGCCAACCGCGTTAATCCGGCCACGGCATAACAACAATAAAGCAATAACAACACCGTTCAAACAATACTCATCCCCGGTTCTCGCTTGTGTCATGCGCCTTTTCCGCGCAGGTACAGGCCCATTCGCAGGCCGTTTCGAATCGTATGCATTCACGCCTGAACTTGATGCAATCGGTTTCGCTCAGGGGACACAGCCTCGCCGTTGCCAGAGCCAGCCGCAACCAATTTTGGAGAAAACACCGTGACAACCGTGGCCTCTTTTTCCATAGACTACGTGCAATACCTGTCGCCTGAAGGTCAACTGGTGGGCGACAAGGTACCCGCCATTGCCAAAGACTTCGAGCAACTGAAAAAACTTTACGAGCTGATGGTGCTGACCCGTGTGTTTGATGCCAAGGCCATTGCCTTGCAACGCACCGGCAAACTGGGTACCTATGCGTCGTGCCTTGGCCATGAAGCCGTGCACGTGGGCATGGGCGCGGCCATGAAATACGAAGACGTGTTCGCCCCCATGTACCGCGAATACGGCACCCAGTTTCACCGCGGGGTCAAAATGTCCGAAGTGCTGTTGTACTGGGGCGGTGACGAACGGGGCAGCAATTTCTCCGGCCCCAAACACGATTTTCCCTGGTGCGTGCCCATTGCCACCCAGAACCTGCATGCCGCCGGCGCTGCCCTGGCCTTCAAGTTACGCGGCGAAGAACGCGCAGCAGTCACAGTGATTGGTGATGGCGGTTCTTCCAAAGGCGATTTCCTCGAAGCCATCAATGCCGCCGGCGCCTTCAAGCTGCCACTGGTGCTGGTGATTGTGAACAACCAGTGGGCCATTTCCGTGCCGCGCAAGAAACAATCCGGTGGCCAGACACTGGCACAAAAAGGCATTGCCGCAGGCTTGCCCTCCATTCAGGTGGACGGCAACGACCTGATTGCCGTGCAGTCGGTCATGGATGAGGCCCTGCAACGGGCACGTTCCGGTGGCGGCGCCACGGTGGTGGAAGCCATTACCTACCGCCTCAGCGACCACACCACGGCCGATGATGCCAGCCGTTACCGCCCCAATGAAGAGGTGGAAAACGCCCGCCGATTCGAACCCATCTCGCGCCTGCGCAAATACCTGATGAGCAATAACCAGTGGAGTGCCCAGCAGGAAAACAAATTACTGGCTGACTGCGCCGCCAAAGTGGACGCAGCAGTAGAGGAATACCTCAACACCCCCAAACCGGCTGTCACCGACATGTTCGACTATATGTTTGCCGAACTGCCACACGACTTGGCCGAACAGCGCCAATATGCTCTGGAGATGGAAAAAAATGGCTAAAATCACACTGGTAGAAGCAGTCACCATGGCCCTGGCCCACGAACTGGAACACGATCCATCGGTGGTGGTGCTGGGCGAAGACGTGGGCATTAACGGTGGCGTTTTCCGCGCCACGGCAGGCCTGGCACAGCGTTTTGGCGAAGACCGCGTGATCGACACGCCACTGGCCGAAACCATGATTGCCGGCATGACCGTGGGCATGGCCACCCAGGGCATGAAACCGGTCGCCGAAGCCCAGTTCATGGGTTTTATCTACCCCATGGTGGATCACATCATTTCCCACGCCGGCCGCTTTCGCAACCGCACCCGTGGCCGCATGAGCTGCCCGCTGGTTATCCGCGCGCCCTACGGCGGCGGCATTCATGCTCCGGAACACCACTCGGAAAGCACCGAAGCCATGTTTGCCCACATGCCGGGTGTACGCGTGGTCATTCCATCCTCACCCAGCCGCGCCTATGGCCTGCTGCTGGCAGCCATTCGCAACCCGGATCCGGTGATTTTTCTGGAGCCCAAACGCATTTACCGCCTGCACAAGGAAGAAGTGGAAGACGACGGCGAAGAACTGCCACTAGACATGTGTTTTGTGCTGCGCGAAGGCAATGACGTCACACTGGTGACCTGGGGCGCCATGACCAAGGAAACCCTGGAAGCCGCCGACAAACTGGCTGAACAGGGCATTTCCGCCGAAGTCATTGACGTGGCCACCATC
>WGBZ01000019.1 GCA_015494035.1 Lysobacterales bacterium
CTTCAGTTTGGTGCCCACGCCATCGGTGCCTGAAACCAGTACGGGATTCGCACAGGCAATGGTCGACAGGTCGAACAGGCCGCCAAAGCCACCGATGCTGCCCATGACACCCGGGCGAACGGTGGAGCGGACAGCCGGTTTGATGCGTTTGACCAGCTCGTTACCGGCATCAATGTCCACACCGGCATCTTTATAGCTGAGGCCCGAAGGCGTGTTTGAGCTCATGGAAAATCCGCGCTGAGGAAGGAGAACGGATTTTAACCCGCCCCCGGTGGCTTGGGAAGCGCTGATCGAATCGTGAACTCGCTCCTCATACCTGAAATGTCCGATAACTGTGTTGAAGTCCTCGCCAATAGCCCTGCTATTGGCTGCGAACTTCGCCGTATTCTCGAACACTTCAGGCACAACCTGCTTCGTTCAGATTCAATCAGGCTTCCCCAGGAAAGCGCTGATCGAATCGTGAACTCGCTCCTCATACCTGAAATGTCCGATAACTGTGTTGAAGTCCTCGCCAATAGCCCTGCTATTGGCTGCGAACTTCGCCTTGTTCTCGAACACTTCAGGCACAACCTGCTTCGTCCAGATTCAATCAGCGCTTCCCTTGTGAACAAGCCATGGGCAAACAGGCGGTTTTTGTGTTTGAATAGCGGGGGCAAAAGGCTAGAATAGTCCTGTCGCAGGACAGGGCCGGTGGTAATAAGGCCTATTGACTGAAGGTGAGGGAGCCAACAGGCTTTTCACCGGGAAAATGCCGCCAGAGAGCCTGTGTGCCATCTTCATTATCAAGGAGGAGCGATTTGCGAACCCATATTACCGGTTGGTTGATTCTGCTGTATGCTTGCCTGCTTGCGGTTTCCTCTGCCGTTTCTGCCGTGCAGGTGCCCACCTACGCCGGCACCGTGTTGGTGGATTCAAGCCAGGTGGATTTCCAGTCCAGCGCCTTTGTTGATGCCTGGCTCAATGCGCTGGCGCGTCACACAGGCAAAACCGAAGCCCAACTGCGGCGTATTCCTGGCGTGGTTCCCCAGAACCTTTCTGCGGCCATTGAACGGTATCATTTTGAATCAGTTCCACCGGAATTCTGGCCCAGCGATCAGCCCCTGTACTGGTTGCATGTGTTTGCCAGCAAGCCGCGCATGGATCACGTAGTCAACCAGGCCAAATTGCCCACCTGGCCGGCGGAACGGGTAGAAATCGTAAGCTGGCTGCTGGATGAAACCGGAGGCATTCCCCAGCTCGCCGTCAACGGGACGGATCTGGCCAGCGCCTACTGGCTGCAAAAACGCACCGAGCAGGCCGGTTTGCCGTTGCGCTGGGTCAGCAATACGGCCCGCGACCAGGCGGCTGTTTCGCTACAGGAAATACGCCAGTTGTCGCCGAAAGTGGTGGACTACAGCCACGAAACCTTTGGCGAATTGCCGGTGTTGGTGCTGAAGGTCGCCCCGGCCACGGGGCAGAAAAAGCCTTCGACAGCGCCAAGCGGAACACCGGCTGATACCAGCCGTGGTGCTTCCATAACAGGGCCTGTGCGGTGGCAGATGGCCTATGCCATGCCGGGGGAATCCATTGAACGGAAAAGCGGCATGGCCGCCGGACCCGATGCCCTGGCGCGTCGCGTAGCAAGCACCGTGCGGCAATGGCACGCGGCGCGCGAACGCATCTACCCGGAAGAGCGGCAGTTGCATGAAATTTCTTTATCCATCAAGGGCTTGCACGATTATGCAGATGTCAAATCGGTGACTGATTACCTGGATCGGCTATCAGTGGTTGATCGCTACTCCCTTGTTCAGTCGCGACCCGGGCAACTGGATTTACGCCTGCGTCTGGCCGTGACCACCGACGCTTTCCTGCGCTACCTGAATCAGGGCGGTCGCTTCCGTATTACCCAGCACGAGCCGCTGGTTCTGGAGAAACGCTAGCCGTGTACGGACTTCGCTATTTGCCCAACGCCATCACCATTTTGCGCTTCCTGGCCATGGGGCCACTGGTATATTTCATGCTGGAAAAACGCTATGACGCGGCTTTGCTGGTGGCTCTTTTTGCCGCCATCTCGGATGGTCTGGACGGCTTTCTGGCCAAGCGCTTTGGCTGGACTGGCTGGCTTGGTAGCGTGCTGGACCCACTGGCCGACAAGTTTATGATGTTGTGCTGTTATGCGGTGTTGACCTGGCAAGGGCACGTACCGGTGTGGCTGACCACCCTGGTGATCCTGCGTGATGTGGTGATTATTGCCGGTGCCACACTCTATCACTTCACGATTGGGCGGGTTAAGCACGCTCAGCCGACGTTCCTGAGCAAACTGAACACCACCTTGCAATTTATTTTTGTGCTTACCTTATTGCTGAATCTGGCCGGCTGGGTTGACCTGCCCGGCGAACTGATTCAGGCATTGATGTGGCTGGTGGCCATCACCACACTGCTGTCCGGTATTCAATACGTCTGGACCTGGGGCCGCAAGGCGGTGCACACCAAGACCGGCAAAGCCATTTCCGGAGCCATCAATGACTGATTTGTCGCGTCGCTGTTTTGTTCTGGCCAGTATTGTCTTTGCCGGCTATGTAATCTACCTGCTCAAGCCGATACTCACGCCGTTTGCCATTGCGGCCTTGCTGGCCTATCTGTTTGATCCGTTGGCCGACCGGCTGGAAGCCTGGGGCCTGAGCCGCACCCTGTCGGTGGTGATCGTGTTTGCCTTTATCATCATCCTGCTGGCAGCCACCTTGCTCATCTTCGTGCCTTTGCTGGAAAGCCAGATCAGCCGCCTGATCCATAATTTGCCTTTATACTTCGAATGGCTCAGTAACAAAATATCGCCCTGGTTGCGGGAAACCTTTGGCATTGAAGCCGACCTTTTCGATACCGAAGCCCTGACACAGCTGCTGAAAGAGCACTGGGACAAGGCCGGTGGGTTGGCCGCCGCGCTGTTACGCACCGTATCGCAGAGTTCGGCCGTGATTATCCATTGGCTCACCAATCTGCTTCTAATTCCCGTTATTACCTTTTACCTGCTGCGGGACTGGGACATTCTCACCGCACGTGTCGGGGAACTGATTCCGCGCAGTATTTATCCCACCGTCAGCCGCCTGGTGAAAGAGTCCAACGAGGTGCTTAGTGCGTTTTTACGCGGGCAGATGACAGTTATGCTGGCTTTGGGGCTGATATACGCCATTGGCCTGAAGTTGGCCGGCATTGATCTGGCATTCCTGATTGGCATGACCGCGGGCATTTTATCGTTTGTGCCCTATCTGGGCACCATCACCGGCCTGTTGATGGCGCTGTTTGCCGCAGCCACCCAATACGGCGATCCCCAACATTTCATTTATGTGCTGATTGTTTTTGGCATTGGCCAGGCCCTGGAAGGCATGGTGTTGACGCCGTTGCTGGTGGGTGACCGCATTGGCCTGCACCCGGTGGCGGTGATCTTTTCGGTCCTGGCAGGCGGTCAGCTGTTCGGTTTTGTGGGCGTTTTGCTGGGCTTGCCGGTGGCGGCTGTTATTATGGTGCTGCTGCGTCATGCTCACGAACGTTATTTGCAGAGCAAACTCTATGGTGGGGAAGATCAGAACGACATTGCGCTTTCCACCAGTCATGATGAGTCCTCCTCGGGCAGCCAAAAACGCGCTGCTCAAGAGAGCGCAGACGCCGCGCCGGAAACGGACAGCCCCGCATGAACCAGACAGTGGCGCAATTGCCGCTCAATTTCACACTCCGCTTGCGGCAGACCTTTGACAATTTCGTCACCGGCAAGAACCAGGCTGCGTTGCAGGCGTTGCAGGAATTGCGAACAGGCGATGCGAGTGAGCCGGCTCCGGTTTTTCTGTGGGGTGAACCTCACGTGGGCAAGAGCCACCTGCTCAATGCCACCTGCCAGGTAGCCACAGAGCAGGGGGCGCAGGCCGCTGTCATACCGGTGAGTTTTATCCACGAACGTCAGAACCTGGCCCTGGCAGATGCCTTTGATCTGGTGTGCCTGGATGACGTGCATGAGCTGGCAGGGGATACCATCGGCGAACACCGTCTGTTTGACTGGATCAACCACCTGCGTCAAGCCGGTACGCCCTTTGCCATGGCATCGCGACTGGCGCCCAACGATCCCCACTGGCAACTGCCGGACCTGGTTTCCCGCCTCAACTGGGGGCGGGCCTGGCGGTTGCAGCCGGTAAACCGTGAACAGGCCCTGGCCATTTTCCGGCAGCGGGCCACGGCACGTGGCCTTGTGTTGGACGATGCCGTCCTCAAGTGGCTTGGTCGCCATCAGTCAAGTGACTTGAAGTTTCTTCTCCAACTGCTTGAAATTATTGATAAAAACAGCTTGCAAACACGTCGCCGATTGACCATTCCTGTGCTCAAGGAACTCATTCATGAAATCCATGCGGGTTAACAACGTCAATGACAACGTTAATAACAAAGCCATGCGCCAGGCTTGCCTTGTCAGGGGCAATCACGGATAATAGCCGCCGGTGATCTTCACTGGTCACCGGGCAACGGTCAGCCGAAAACCCCGCCAGGCCCGGAAGGGAGCAACGGTATCGGTGAAGCCGTGTGCCCGGAACGGCTGGTGAGGGTCACTTTTTTTGTCCTAAGGAAGCCTCCCTAATAACACGCAAACCTGTTTTAGAGGCCCTTGTTTCAGGGCCGCCGGTTGTGACTGGCCAGTAACGCTTGTACCAGGCCACAGGGTGCCCAAGCGGGCCATCCGGTTTTGCGGCATTCAACATTGGTCAGGGCCTTGCTAAAAGCCGTTTCTGCCGTCATACTTTGGGCTTTCCGTCCACACCGAGTTGTCATGCAATACCAAGTGCTTGCGCGCAAATACCGCCCCCAGAATTTCACTGAACTGGTGGGACAGGAACACGTCACTCAGGCCCTGATCAATGGCTTGGAACAGGGCCGTCTGCATCATGCCTTCCTGTTTACCGGCACCCGCGGTGTGGGCAAAACCACCTTGGCGCGGATCATTGCCAAAGCCCTGAACTGCGAAAAAGGCGTCACCGGCAGCCCCTGCGGGGAGTGCGAAGCCTGCCGGGAAATTGCCGAAGGGCGCTTTGTTGATCTGGTAGAAGTGGATGCGGCGTCGCGCACCGGCGTGGATGACACCCGCGAACTGCTGGAAAACGTGCAGTATGCGCCCAGTAAGGGGCGTTACAAGATTTACCTGATTGACGAAGTGCACATGTTTTCCAACAGCAGTTTTAACGCCTTGCTGAAAACACTGGAAGAACCACCGCCGCATGTCAAATTTTTGCTGGCCACCACGGAACCGGCCAAGTTGCCTATTACGGTCCTCTCGCGTTGTCTGCAATTCAATCTGAAGCGGCTGGACAACGACCAAATCAGCCAGTACCTGGCCAGCCTGCTGGAAAAAGAGGGCGTGGAATATGACCTGCCGGCGCTGGAACTGCTGGCCCGGGCTGCCGACGGCTCCATGCGGGATGCCTTGAGTCTGCTCGATCAGGCCCTGGCTTATGGGGCCGGACGCATAAGCCTGGATGACGTGCGGCAGATGCTGGGAGTCATCGAGCAAAGGCATATTATTGACCTGCTGGATGGCATTCTGGAACACGACCCAGACAAGCTCGAGCATGTTATGCAGGGGCTGTTTGAACGCTCACCCGATTATGGCCGCATTTTGCAGGACCTGGCCTTGTTACTACACGAGATTTCTCTGCAACAGGTGTTGGGTAAGGCCCCGCCCAATTCACTCTTCGAGCGCGCCGCCGTGGTGGATTTTGGCCAGCGTCTGTCACCGGAACTGACCCAGCTTTATTACCAGATTTGCGTCATTGGTCACCAGGAACTGTCCCTGGCGCCGGATGCCAAAACCGGGTTTGAATCCACAGTGCTGCGCCTGTTCGGGTTTACCTTGCCCGGTCAGGAAGGCGCCAGCCCGACACAAAACGGCAACCGGCCACACGCGCGCCGGGCCGGTAGCACGAATTCCCGTCCGGCGGCCTCAGCCAGCTCAGCACCTTCTACAAGTTCTGCAAGCGCAGCATCCGCCCCAGAAAACCGGATTCAGGAACAACAGGACAATGCGTACCTGCAGGAGGCTCCTAAAAGCCCTGAGTCAGCTGTGGCCAGCCATCCGGCAGAAAACGAATCCCAAAACATGGCGCAGCAGAAAGAGCCGTCACCCGCGAAGGCGGATACCCGCGCATCCGATGCCGATTTGCCGCCTTTGACAGCAGAAAACTGGGACGCTATTTTTCAGGCTTTGCAACTCAAAGGTGCGGCCCGTGAACTGGCCCGCCACTGCCGCATCCAGTCGGTGGAAGGTTCGCATGTGAAACTGGTTCTTGATGACAGCCACCAGATCATGCTGCGCGACCGGCCCCGCAATGCCTTGCGGAAAGCCTTGCAACAGGCCTATGGGCACGACCTGCACGTCAGCATTGATACCGAAACGGTGGATCACCCCGTGGTGGCATCCCCTGGGCACAGCCCGAGGGCGCCGGATCGCCCGCCAACCAGTACACCGGTGGGGCCGGGCCACCGGTTGCCGACCGATGACCCAGCCAGCGAAGCGGTGCAGGCCAATGCGCTGATTCAGGGTTTGCAGGAACAGTTTGACGCGGAAATTATCGACATTCAACGCAATCGAAAGCGAGGTTGATCATGAAAGGACCCTTGGCAAAACTGATGCAACAAGCACAGGAAATGCAGGAAAAAATGCAACAGGCGCAAGCCCAGCTGGCGCAAGCGGAAGTGACCGGTCAGGCGGGTGGCGACCTGGTGAAAATCACCCTGAACGGGCAGCACCAGGTCAAAAAAATCGCCATTGACCACGACACCATCGGTGATGACAGAGAGATGCTGGAAGACTTGTTGATCGCCGCCTTCAACGACGCCACCAACAAAATTGCCCAGTTGCAACAGGACAACATGGCCAACATGGCCGGTGGCATGGGCTTGCCGCCCGGGTTCAAGCTGCCGTTCTGATGAGCGCCTTGGGAAAGCTCATGAATGCCCTGCAGATTCTGCCGGGCGTGGGGCCGAAAACGGCCCAGCGCATGACCTTCTATCTACTGCAAAAAAACCGGCCCGGGGCGGAAAAACTGGCGGAAATCCTCAAGCAGGCCTGTGAGACTATCCGTCAGTGCGATCGGTGTCGCACCCTGACTGAAAACCGCCTGTGCCGCATTTGCGCCAGCAGCGACCGTGACGAAAGTCTGCTGTGTGTGGTTGAATCTCCGGCGGAACTGATGCAAATTGAGCAGGCCACCGGCTTTAATGGCAAGTATTTTGTGCTGCACGGACGCCTGTCACCTCTGGATGGCATGGGCCCGGCCGAATTGGGATTCCATCAACTGGTGGACATCATGAGCCGCGAAAACACGCGCGAGCTGATTATCGCCACCAATGCCACCATCGAGGGCGAAACCACGGCGAGATACCTGGCGCAAATGGCCGCTGGCGTGGGCATAAAAACCACCCGCCTGGCCCACGGCGTGCCACTGGGCGGGGAGCTGGAGTACACGGACGCAAACACGCTGGCTCACGCCTTCAGTCACCGCGAGCCGGTGGAGTAGGTATGTCCTGAATAACCGTACTTTTACCAGCCAGATACTTTTTGACGACACCCTAGGGGACTCACCGATGCAAGAAGAAACCATTTTTGACAAGATCATCCGCCGCGAAATACCGGCCGAAATCATTTACGAAAGCGACGATGTGCTGGGTTTCAAGGACATTAACCCGCAGGCGCCGGTGCACGTGCTGTTTATTCCCAAAAAACGCATTCCCACCGTGAATGACATGCGCGATGAAGACGCCGAACGGGTGGGCAAGCTGTTTCTGGCGGCACGGGACTACGCCCGCCAGGTGGGCGTTGACGAAGACGGCTATCGCCTGGTGATGAATTGCAACGAACACGGCCAGCAAACCGTGCCCCATATTCATCTGCACTTTCTGGCCGGCCGGCAAATGCTGTGGCCGCCAGGTTGAATGAAGATAAGCCCAGCTGACCTGTTTAGGGAAGCTCTGATTGAATCTGGTGCGAGCAGATTGCGTGTGAAAAATTGTTCAGTTTAAGGGAAGCCCTGATCAAATCGTGAACTCGCTTCTCACACCTGAAATGTCCGATAACTGCGTTGAAGTCCTTGCCAATAGCTCGCTATTGGCTGCGAACTTCGCCTTGTTCTCGAACATTTCCGGCATAAGCTGCTTCGTCCAGATCCGATCAGGGCTTCCCAAAGCGCAAACCGCACGCATTAGCACGGCTATTGCGAAGGTTTGCAACACAGAAATGGACGATTTTACGCCACAAGATGCCGTGTCACGATTCGATTAGAGCTTCCTTAGCTACCCCTGAATACAAAAAAGCCGCTGCGAAACACAGCGGCTTTTTTGCGTGGAACAGTGATTAACCCGGCCGGGGTAATCGTTTTAGAAGTTATAACGGAAACCGACTTCTCCACCCAGGTCACCGTCGTTGACGCTGGCGCCCACACGTATGGCCTGGTTTTCGTTAAATTTATACAGGCCGGAAACGCCCAGGCTGAAAGCGCCGTCAACGTCGCTGTCAAAGCCATCGAAATAACCCAGATCGGTAATCACTTCGATGTTGTCGCTGAAAATGGTGCGTGTACCCACTACTACATCATAGGTGGTGTTGCCGTTGCCGACTTTGGGGTCAATGTAGCCCAAGCCAAGTTCGGCGTAAAAGTCCGTGGAACCGTTTAACGGCGCGTGGTAACCCAGGTTGGCACCAAACGCTGTGGCTTTGGCTGCATCGACGGAGCTGTGTGTGCTGCGACCGATGCCACCGGTGACATAAACGGTGTCAGAAAGGGAATAGCTGCCTGTCAGCCCCAGGGTGGTAAAACCGCCAAAACTGGCGTCCTGGTAACCGGCATTCAGTTCAAACCAGTCATAGGAGATGCTGTCATTGGCAACAGCCGGAATGGATGTGGCCAGCAACAAGCCGGCAGCAATGTTTTTGAGTTTCATGTGTCAGTCCTTTTCTATTTAGATTTAGTGTTAAGTTTAAACGGTTGCCTGAAATCAGGCGGTGTCACAATTTCCGATTCCCCGATATGGAGCCTGTTGAGGAGAACACAAGGGGTATTTCACGGTTTTTTTGCTGAACAGGGCATGAATAACGGTAAAACAGC
>WGBZ01000020.1 GCA_015494035.1 Lysobacterales bacterium
AGTGACGCAAAACCGCGTCGTTGAAGCGGAAAGCTTCCAGAATTTCGTTGAGAATGTCCTGAGTTGACTCAATGTTCATCAGGTAATAATGCGCTTTGTGCAAGCGTTGAATCGGATAGGCCAACTGGCGGCGACCCAGGTCTTCAGCACGGTGCACAGTGCCCTTGCCGTTTTCAATGATGCTGCGGTAACGCTCGACCATGGCAGGCACCTGATCGGACTGATCCGGGTGCACCATGAACATGATTTCATAATGTCTCATATTGACTCCTTATGGCTGTTAAGCCACCCGCTGCCCCTGGCCCAGATGGCTAAAAACACGGTGTGGCAAGGAAAAGAGCGCGAATTCTAGCACAGACACACACCAAAACCAAGCCACGCCAAGCTCTCGGGTATAAATGGCCTGATTTTCAATAGGCCGAAAGTCAATCAAAAACAAACCCCGGCAAAAGCCGGGGTTTGGTCTGGATTAATGGCCAGCGAAATCACTGGCCACATCAGGAATGGCAAGGCACTTTAGCGCACACCGGCCGACTCAAATCCGTTCTTGAAGATCAGATCGGGCAAAGGCGTGACATCGGGCACAATGCACCATTTGGTGATGGCGCCGGTGTCGATGCCGGCATTGTCCGAAACATTCAAGGTCCAGTCACCAGCCAGGTTCTGGCCATTAAAGGCCGACAAAGGCTGCTCGGGTGCCAAAATGCCGGTAATGCCTGGTGATGTGGGCTGACAGCTAATGGCCGCACCGCCATCCTGGAACACCGCGCTCACGTCATCGACGCCACAACCGCTTCCGCCCATGCGCGTGGCCAGATTCACAGTGGTGGCCCCGTGAGTGATTTTGGCAGTCAGGTCGCCCGGATAAGTGTGGGTGATTTCAAGCTGAACACTGACTGAGTTGATGGCGCCTGAATCGGTCACACTGAGGATGCTATCCACACCGGTAGCGGAGTTATCCGGAATGGGCACATTGCCCACAAAACAGATCTCATTGGCAGTGGTGAAGGAATAGGTACTGCTGGCCGTTCCGGCGCCACACACGTTATTTGGCGTCACCCGCCAGTAATACGTGGTGTTGGGGCTTAAAGTCGTCGAACTCAAATAACTGTCGGTGGCAACAGAAGCCGATTCCACAACGTTGGTAAAGGCTGCGTCTGTGGCCAACTGGAAATTGTAGCCCGTGGCTTCGGGGCTGGGGTTCCAGTCAAACAGGGTGCCGGCGGTACTGATTCCGGTGGCGGCGTCGGCCGGTGCCACCAGAGTCGGTGCAACGGGCTGTGCATTAAACACGGTAATGTCCAGATTCAACTGTCGGGTGGTGGCGCCGGCGGCTGTGCCTTCCACCGTCAGGCTGTGTGCGCCGGGCGCCACGGTCTGGTCGATGCCGATGGTAGTGGTTGAAACGCCAGTGGGCGTGACCGGGTTGGTGCCAAAAGTGCCCGTAAAACCGGCCGGTAAAGCGGGGTTGAAGGCCAGGGTCACCGGATCGGTAAAGCCGTTGATGGACAGCACATTCACGTCGGTGACAAACTGGGCTGGATTGACCATGGTGCAAACCTCAGCCGAAGTGGTGTCTGAAGACAGGAAAAAGCCCGGATCGCCGCAGGCATCGAAACGGAATGAGGCAATGCGGGTTTGCCAGTTGGCCAACTGGTATTCAGAGGTGAACCAGAAGGTGCAGTCGTCCACCGGATCCACTGACATGGCGGCGTAGTCGCCCCATCGGCCAGCACCAGCAGCGGTGCCAGACACGATATTGGTTTCAGTCTGAGTCATAACACCCACCGGATCAGCCCCCAGGCGACCGGTGTATTTCAGGCTGGGAAAGGCCGGATTAGCCGGGTCGGTATTGGTGTAACTGTAGCCCATGGCCAGATTGCCCGAGCTGTCCTGGGCCAGCGAACCCACAAAGCGGTTCTCGGTGGTGATGCCCGGGGCGTAGGTGCCTTCCTGGTGCAATACCCAATTGCCACCAGTGTTGCGTAATTCAAACCAGCGCAAGCCGGCATTTACATTGGAACCGCTGGTGGCCGGATCGATATTGGTCGGAAACACGCCGGTGAGAGACTGGTAGGAACCAAAATTACGGTACTGCAAACGGTTCAGTATCACCTCGCGGATGGGGTCCAGCCGCTGCGTGGTGCCAGGCTGGGGCACTGAGAAGAACGTGGAATAATCAGTAAACCACGAGTTGAAATCCGTAATAACGATATCCGGCAACTGGGTCACGGAGGAATTGGCCGGTGTGTCGAAGTCCACATGAAACGCGTAGATTTCCAGCAAGTCCGTGGTCGGATTGTTGGGAAACGAGCTGTGGGCCTCTTCATCAATATGACGCATCATCAAGCCCGGCGCGCCGGTTGGCGGGGCTTGCAGGCCATCCCAGTCCGCCGGGGTGGCGGTTTCGAAGCCGTACCCGGGCAAATCAGATAGCTGGAAACGCTGCATGGGACGCGCGGTGGCGCCATTGAGCATATTGGTGCGGTCAAAAGCATACAAGGCCCGGCTTTGGTTGGCAGTGCCGTAATAGGCGTCTGGCCAGACACCAAAATGCGGGTAATCCGGGAAGGCCGGTGCCTGGAAGCCGTAGAAATACCAGCCGCCGGCCACTGGATCACCGGTTTGTGAAATGTAAATACACATAAAGTTGCCGGAGTTGCTGAATTCCTGCATAAACCAGCGGCCTGCGCCCTGATCATACAAAATGATCGGATCCCCCAAACCACTGGCGCATTGATGACCGGTATCGGCCAGGGATTCCATGCTGAATGGACCAGCAGCCACCGAGCCATCAGTCTTGTTATAAACCACCACGGTGGCCCCACCACCGCCATTGATGGATTGAATAAAATAATTAGGTCCCACATCGCCCACGGTGTCTGGGGGACTGACTCCGGAAAACCCCTGCCCATCCTGATTGAAGCTGGGTGTGGTAAAAGCACGGTTGGCTTTGGTTTGGGTGGCTTTTTGCAAATCGGCCAATGGATCATGGCTCATACCTCTGACCGACCTTTCGGGTGGGCTGGACGGGTAGAAACGGCGCGGGATTTCCTTGACCGGATCCCCGGGTTTCCAGGCCCGTGCCTTGGGCAGGTTTTTCAGGTTCACATTGCGAACCACGGGCGTTACCGGACCGCCGATGGTTTCCACTGTGACCGAAGACAAGGGGTCAGGCGGTGGACTGGTCGGTTTACCACTGTCGGCACTGGCGGCCGTGCTGAGGGCGAACAAGGTGCTGATAGCCAGCTGCTGTCGCCATTGGGGTTTTCGTGATTTCATGATTTTTTCTTCCTCTCTCTTTCTCATTGTCACGGTCTGAATACACTTCAGACCAGGGTGGTGACCAGCGATTGTTTGTGGCTGGCCACCGGATTTACTGGCTGGCAGGGTATGACCGCACGGCCACATTGCCACGCCGGCTTTTCAAGACCAGTCGGTTCCCTCCGCCATTGATTGTGGCGGTGGCTTTTTTGTCCGGCTCCTGATGGGGGTTTCGTTCCACGGTCAGGGAAAAGTGGGTAATCAGATCTGCAGAAGTTTCCAGCGACGCTGTGATGGCGTCATCTTCAGCCACCCATACCTCGACTTGACCGGTGGTGGAAATAAAACGTTGTTCGGTTTCGGTGGCATCCTTCTTCAAAACGGCAGCGATATCGCCACTATCGGTGGTGGCACTGACGGCCGCTTTGTTCTTGTTGAACCGCACGCGACCGGAATCGGTGGTGACCGACACCGCCCCGTGTATTCCCTTGGCTTCCACCAGACCACTGCCGGTGGTCACGACCACGTCTTTGCCCTGCGGCACCATCAACACCAGGTCCACACGGCTTTTTTGGGGGGCAGTTTGATCGCTGACAGGCACCACTTCAATGTGGTCTTGTTGGGCATCACTATCAGTTTTCACTGTCAATGCGCCATCGAGATTTTGCGTAATAATCAGCAATTCCATGTCGCTGCTGTAACCCCCGAAGCGCAAGCGCACGTCCCCATAGCGATTGGTGACCTGCACCAGGGGCGCCTTGCTGGAAATGATGCGGTTTTGTTTGCTAATGGCAGAACCAGAAGAAGATGGGCTGTCAGGTGGCTGCGCCGCACTGGCCAGAAAACTCACGCCCGTCAACGCGGTGAAAAGTAAAAGACCAGTACGAAGTGTTTTGTGAAAGCAGAGGGATTTCATTCAGGTAAAACTAACCAAAAAAACCACTCACCGCAAGCCATTTTTTACCCTATTTTAAGCTTATGGCTATTCTGTCACCACAGTTAACATTAGTTTAACTTGAACTGCCCAAAGAGGAGTTTTTTGCCTGCCAAATCTGTTCAGCCAGACTTGGCTCAATGAATACAAAGTCAAGGGAATATCGTGTTCGCCAGAGCACTTCATTGGGCATATTGCACCAGCGAATAGACGGGCTTGTTGTGCCAGCTGAATTCGTTGAGGAATTGCAGGTCGATGAGGGTCAGGAAGCCGGCCACGTTATAGCCAGCGCGACTGGCCAGTTCGGCAGCGGCGTGAAAGGTGCCACCGGTGGCCAGCACGTCGTCCACCAACAGAATACGTTGGCCTTCGCCCTGATGGATTTCCAGCGCGGCAGTGCCGTATTCCAACTGGTATTCCTGATGGCAGGCCGGTTTCGGCAGCTTGCCTTTTTTACGGATCATCAAAAAGCCCTTGTCGAGTTTTTTCGCCAGGGCGGCAGCAAAAATAAAACCGCGCGATTCGATGCCAGCCAAAGCGTCAATGCCCTGCCACTGACTCTCATCCAGCAAGCCGGCCAGGGCGTCGATGGTTTCGGAGAAATGTTCCAGCAATAAGGGCGATATGTCCCGAAACAGCACGCCGGGTTTGGGAAAGTCGGGCACGTCGTGAATAAGGGCTTTGAAATCAGTCATGGTTGTCCTTTGCAGTCAAAAGTGTGTGCTAGAGGGCACGGCTAGGCGACTTGAATCGACCTAAGAATTCAACGGCATCCCTTATACGGGATTATGCGGAATTTTCAGCCGTTTGGGCTTGGGTTCTATCAGCTCGCGCACCATCAGTTGCAATCGCTTGCGGCCGCGGAACTCATTCACCGACAGTTCGTAGGTGATCCAGATTTTTTCGCCTTCGGGCGGAAATTCCTGCGGAATTTTACCAAAGGCCACCGCTTCAATTTTCTTGTAACCGTCAATCACGCGTAACTCCAGCCGGGTGTGGCCAGTGCCAATTTCCTTTTTGCTTTCGAGCGTGAACCAGCCATCAAACAACGGCGGCGGAAAGCCCTGCCCCCACGGCCCGGCCCGCTC
>WGBZ01000021.1 GCA_015494035.1 Lysobacterales bacterium
CCCGGCGCGGTGAGCCCGGCCAATTACAATTCGCCCGGGCAGGTGGTGATTTCCGGCACCGCAGCGGGCGTGGAAAAAGCCGCTGAACTGGCACGCGAAGCCGGCGCCCGCCGGGTGCTGCCGCTGGCAGTGAGCGTGCCTTCCCATTGCCAGTTGATGCGCCCGGCGGCAGAAAAGCTGGCTACAGACCTGCAAGCGGTCACGGTACGAGCGCCGGAAATTCCGGTATTGCATAACGTCACCGCCGACAGCGCCGATTCACCGCAAGCCATTCGTCAGCTACTGGCCGAGCAGCTCTATTCCCCCGTGCGCTG
This sequence comes from Lysobacterales bacterium, assembly GCA_015494035.1. Taxonomy (GTDB): domain Bacteria; phylum Pseudomonadota; class Gammaproteobacteria; order Xanthomonadales; family Marinicellaceae; genus S144-45. Next base: position 315 of record WGBZ01000021.1, read on the forward strand.
GAGCCAGACCATGCAACGGCTGCGCGATGAAGGCATTGAAAACGTGATTGAATGCGGGCCGGGCAAGGTGCTGTGCGGGCTGTTCAAACGATTTGACCGGAAATGGCCCAGCGCCAGCCTGCAAGGTCCGGACAACATCCCCGAAATTTGCCAGCAGTGGAGTGAAGCATGATTGATCTGAAACAAAAAATCGCCCTCGTGACCGGCGCTTCCCGTGGCATAGGTGCCGCCATTGCCGACACCCTGGCCCAGGCCGGTGCCACCGTGGTTGGAACGGCCACCACCGAAGCCGGCGCCGCTGCCATCAGTGACCGCCTGCAAGCCCACGGCGGGCAGGGCCTGATGCTGGATGTGTCAGACCCCGAAAGCATTCAGCAGGCCCTGAGCCAGATGAAGGAGACCACCGGTATGCCGGACATTTTGGTCAATAATGCGGGCATCACGCGCGATAATCTGCTCATGCGCATGAAAGACGAGGAATGGCAGCAGGTGCTGGACACCGATTTGACCGCCGTGTTCCGGTTGAGCAAGGCCTGCCTGCGGCCCATGATGAAAAAACGCAGTGGCCGGATCATCAGTATCGGCTCGGTGATTGGTGCCATGGGCAATGCCGGCCAGGCCAACTACGCCGCGGCAAAAGCCGGCCTGGTGGGTTTTTCCAAGTCACTGGCACGCGAAATTGGCTCTCGTGGTATCACCGTGAATGTGGTGGCGCCCGGTTACATTGTCACGGACATGACCCGCGACCTGCCGGAAGAACAGCAGGACAAGCTAAAAAGTCAGGTGCCCCTGCAACGGCTCGGATCACCGCAGGACATTGCCAATGCGGTGTTGTTTCTGGCCTCGGATATGGGTGCCTACGTCACAGGCGAAACCCTGCATGTCAATGGCGGCATGTTGATGCCATAAGCGTTTTGGTAAGTGGCCCGGTTTTTTGTCAAAAGCCAGCAACCACGCGCCCTAAACGGCCGTTTGAATTTTCAAAAAAACGTTTTTTCGCAGGCGCACAGGGTGGCAAAACGCCATCGCTTACCCTACAATGACTGCATTTTCACCACAGGGGTTATTTAAACCAATGAGCAATATCGAAGAAAAAGTCAAAGCCATCATCGTTGAACAGCTGGATCTGGATGTGGATCCGTCCGAGTTGAACGACAACGCATCGTTCGTGGATGATCTGGGTGCCGACTCACTGGACACCGTCGAACTGGTCATGGCACTGGAAGAGGAATTCGAATGCGAAATTCCAGAAACCGATGCCGATAAAATCCAGACCGTGCAACAGGCCATTGACTACGTCAAAGCAAACGCCTGATTGACCACGGTTGTTGCGTGCCGCGACCCCAGGGTCGGTGGCGCATGATCAAGTAAATACCGGGGAAAGTTTTTGTCACCGCCTGTGGGCCTGGCACGGACTTTCCCCGACTATTTATCGGCGGCCCTGAACCGGGCCACCAACGCAGGGGACAGCTATGCAGAACAAACGCAGGGTCGTTGTGACCGGACTGGGCATTGTTTCGCCCGTGGGCAGTGAACTGGAAACCGCCTGGCAGAACATTCTGGCCGGCCACAGCGGGATTGATCACATCAGCCATTTTGACACCGATGGATTTGCCAGCACCATCGCCGGTGAAGTACGCGATTTCGATGTGTCGAAGTATCTGCGACCCAAGGAGTCGCGCAAAATGGACCCCTTCATGCACTACGGTATCGCCGCCGGCATGGACGCGCTGGAAGACAGCGGCTACGAAATTACCCCGGACAATGCCGAACGACTGGGCATCTATATTGGTTCGGGTATTGGCGGCATACACACCATTCAAAACACCACCGAAGCCTACCTGAACAAGGGCCCGCGACGCATTTCTCCGTTTTTTGTGCCCGGTTCCATCATCAACATGGTGGCGGGTCATCTGTCCATCATGCTGGGCGCCAAAGGCCCGACTTTTTCGGCCGTTTCGGCCTGCACCACGGCCACGCACAACATCGGACTGGCGGCACGGGCCATCGCTTATGGCGAGGCCGATGCCATGCTCTGTGGCGGTGCCGAATACGCCACCACGCCGCTGTCGGTGGGTGGTTTTTGTTCCGCCAAGGCGCTCAGCACCCGCAACGACGAGCCGCAGAAAGCCTCACGGCCCTGGGATGTCCAGCGCGATGGCTTTGTGCTCAGTGATGGCGCCGGTGTCCTGATGCTGGAAGAATATGAACAGGCCAAGGCCCGCGGTGCGACCATCTATGCAGAATTGACCGGCTTTGGCATGAGCTCCGATGCCTTTCACATGACCGCACCACCGGAAGATGGTGAAGGCGCGGCCCGTTGCATGGTCAACGCCATCAACGATGCCGGAATTGCGCCTGAAGCAATTGATTACGTCAATGCCCACGGCACTTCGACGCCGCTGGGTGACGTGGCGGAAACCCGCGCCATCAAACGCGCCTTTGGCGATCACGCCTACCGGTTGGCAGTCAGTTCCACCAAGTCCATGACTGGCCACATGTTGGGGGCAGCCGGCGGCGTGGAAGCAGTTTTCAGCGTGCTGGCCCTGCGCGATCAGGTTTTGCCGCCCACTATCAATCTGGAACAGCCGGACGAAGGTTGTGACCTGGATTACGTTCCCAATGTGAAGCGCAAAGCCGAACTCAACTACGCGATCAGCAATTCCTTTGGTTTTGGTGGCACCAATGCCAGCCTTGTTTTCCGGCGCATGCAATAAACGCATTATTCATGTGACGGCCACCACCGCCGCACTCAGTGCGCCTGTCAGGACGCGTTAAACATGACCTGCAGACTGCCTTTGCCTTCACCGCCGGATTTGCCGGGGCTGGCTGAAACCGATGCGGTTTTTTTCCCAGCCCTGCTCTCCAGCGAGGCCGTCAATCCAGTCACCGGGCGCTATTCCATTCTGTTTGCTGCTGTCAGCGACAGCGCCGTGGCTTACGTGCCGGAAGACATGCCGGAATGGTTTCGGCGTCTGGACGCATCACACATTGACTCCACCTCGGCCGGCGCCCGGGGCTCGTCGAACAGTAACGCATCGCCATTTGAACACGGCTGGTTCTTCTACCTGGCCTATGAAGCCATTGCCGGCTGGGAACCCCGGCTTTCCGCCCTGCAGCCGCCAGCAGGTCAACCCCTGGCCCTGGCGCTCAAATGTGACGGGGCGGTGGTGATTGACCACGAGTCGAACACCGCCTGGGTATCGGCTATCTCCGAGGACGTTGCCCGGCTAATTCACCGCAAAGTGACTCAAACCATGACCAATCCACCGTTGGGCGAAACCCATGCCATGGCGTTTACCGCCCAGGTGGAGCCGGCAAGCCGGTTTCGTCAGCAGGTGGAAGCGGTGCGTGATTACATCGCCGCCGGTGATGTCTATCAGGTGAATCTGGCCCGGCAGTGGCGAGTACGGCCGCAACCGGTCGGCATAAAGCTGCCCTCGGCCACCCAGCTTTTCCGCCAGTTGGCCTGGAGCAATCCGGCGCCTTTTGCCGGTCTGTTGCAATGGCAAGGCCTGGCGCTTATTTCTTCATCCCCGGAACGCCTGGTCAGAAGGCGCGGTTCACAACTGGAAACCCGGCCCATCGCCGGCACCCGGCCACGCAGTCACAACGCCACAGCCGATGCGGACTTGATGGCGGAGCTGATTGCCCACCCCAAGGAACGGGCCGAACACATCATGCTGCTGGACCTGGAACGCAATGACTTGGGCCGAATTTGCCTCACCGGTAGTGTAGAAGTGGATGAACTGATGGCGATCGAAAGTTATACCCACGTGCACCATATTGTTTCCAATGTCTGCGGCCAGGTGGCGCCTGAAACGGTTTTCAGCCAGGTCATGAAAGCGGTGTTTCCCGGCGGCACCATCACCGGCTGCCCGAAAATCCGTTGCATGGAGATTATTCAGGAACTGGAACAGCGCCCGCGTGGCGCCTATACTGGCACCATGGGTTACCTGAATCACACGGGCGACATGGACAGTAACATCCTAATTCGGACCGTGGTCAAACACGCCAATCAACTGCACTTTATGGCCGGTGCTGGTATCGTGATTGATTCCGAGCCGCAGCGGGAAGTGGCTGAAACTGCTCACAAGGCCGAAGGCCTGTTGCGGGCTTTTGCCCTGCATCCACCAGTCACCGTGTCGGGGGAGGGGGCCAGTGAGTCAGCAGGTGATTTTTCAACATGAGTTGCCGTGAAATCACCCGCGCACAGGATTTACTGCGCAACCGGGCTTTCGCTTATGGGGATGGCGTTTTCGAAACCATTCGGGTCAGTCATGGTCGCCTGCCGCTGTGGCCCTATCACTGGCGTCGGCTGCAAACCGGTGCTGCGCGATTGGGGCTGGATACGCCCGAGGCCGACGTGCTGCATCGGGCCATGCAGCGGCGGCTGGCACGGGCTATCCGGGAGCCGGTCGCCAACGGGGACGCCGCGAGTGCCTCCTCTGGCACCCGTGTGCCGCCGGTCTCCGGTGTGCTCAAGCTGGTGCTGTTTCGCCATGCCACTGATGGCCATTCGAAGCGCGGTTACTGCCCACCGGGCAGCGACAGCGCCTTTGTACTGGACTTCTATCCCGATGACCCGTCTGTCGGCCCGGCGGAGTCTGTTCAGCATACCCCACCGTTGCGTCTCAAACGCTGCGACATCCGCCTGGCCTGGCAGCCACGGTTGGCCGGGATCAAACACCTGAACCGGCTGGAAAATGTGTTGGCCTGCGCTGAAGTACAGGCTGGCAACTATGACGATGGCTTGTTGTTGGACGGCGCGGACAACATCATCGAAGCCACCAGCAGCAACGTGGTTTTCCTGCGGGGGAGTGAACTGCTGACGCCGGACCTGAGCCGCTGTGGTGTTCAGGGCGTGGCCTTGTCGTGGCTGCATGCGCACTTTCCGGTGCGTGTGGCATCGGTGTCATTTTCAGACCTGCAACGCATGGATGCCATGCTGATTTGCAACAGCGTGGCGGGCTTCCGTGTGGTGACGCAGGCGGCTGATCACTCTTTTGACGCGAGTTTGCAAAAACCGCTGGCCAGACAGCGCATCAATGAGATAATGAACGCATGGCGCGCAGCCTGTCGGCCAGACTATTAGCGGCTTGAATCATAGCCGGATGGTGAAGCGAATTCTGGAAAGGGGTACGGATTGAAACGATTTTTTCTCAGTTTTGCCTTGCTGGCCGTGGTGGCGCTGCTGGTGGCTGGGTGGGGTATGCGCCAGTATCAGTCCTTTCTGGCCGCACCGGTTTTTTCGCACCAAAACCACTTGACCGATAATGTGACCGTGACTGTTCCTGAAGGCAGTTCCTACCAACGCATTATTCAGTTGATGCAGGAAAAAGGCGCCACGGGCGAAACCTGGCAATGGCGGCTGCTGGGCAAGTTGTCCGGACTGGAAAATCGCCTCAAAGCCGGGGAGTACGCCATTGCCGTGGGTGTCCGCCCTCAAGAACTGCTGCAGCAGCTGGCCGATGGGAAGGTGAAAACCTACGCCTTTACCATCATTGAAGGCCAGACCTGGAAACAATTGCGACAACAACTCCTTGCTGATCCCGTCTTGCGTCACCCGCTGGCCGATTTCAGTGATGCGCAGCTGCTGCAGTGGCTAGACGCCACTGAACCCAGCCCGGAAGGCTTGTTTTTACCGGAAACCTGGCAATTCCGGCGGGGTGATTCCGATCTGGATGTGCTCAAGCGCGCCCACGCAGCCTTGAGAACAGTCCTGGCTGAAGCTTGGGAAGGTCGCGAGCAGAACCTGCCCTTAAAAAGCCCCTATGAACTGCTGATTCTGGCCAGCATTGTAGAAAAAGAGACCGCTCTGGTGGAAGAAAAACCCGAAGTGGCCGGTGTGTTTGTGCGTCGGCTGCAAAAGGGCATGCGCTTGCAAACCGACCCCACCGTGATTTATGGCCTGGGCGATGCCTACGCTGGCGACATTACCTACGCGCACCTGCGTACTGACACGCCCTATAACACCTACACTCGCGCCGGCTTGCCGCCCACCCCCATCAGTATGGCCGGCAGGGACTCCATTCTGGCCGTGGCTCACCCCGCCGAAGGAGATGCGCTCTATTTTGTGGCGGATAACCGCGGGGGACACACCTTCAGCCGCGATTTTCGCAGTCACCAGAAAGCCGTCAAACGCTACCTGGCCGGGCAGAAAACAGCCCGTACCACAAAAAAAGCGGGTTCCAGCGAGGACAAAAACAGCACCAGCACCAAAAAGGCCAGCCATGCAATCCAGGACTGACCGAGGCCGGCTCATTACCCTGGAAGGGGGCGAAGGAGCGGGAAAGACCACCGCCCTGAAAAGCATTCAGACGGTGCTGGAGGAAGCCGGTATCCGCTACGTGCTGACCCGGGAACCCGGCGGCACCGCTGAAGCCGAGGCTATTCGTGATTTATTGCTGGGTGCCGAACACTTGGAACCCATAACGGAACTGCTGTTAATGTTTGCCTCCCGCCGGGAGCACATCAACAAGGTTATCGAACCGGCGCTGGCCGCGGGTTTGTGGGTGATATCCGACCGCTATGTGGATGCCAGTTATGCCTATCAGGGCGGTGGGCGCGGCATTGACCGGCACCTGATTGAGCAGCTGGATCAGGCCGTGGTTGGCCCCTGCCAGGCCGACCTGACCCTGTTGCTGGACATTGACCCGAAACTTGGCATGGCACGCATCCGTCACCGGCCACGAACCGATCGCATCGAGAATGAGCAACTGGCGTTTTTTGAGCGGGTGCGGCAGGCCTACCGACAGCAGGCACGGCAGCATCCGGAACGCTTCCGAATCATAGACGCCTCCCAGGCCAAGAACCGCGTTCGGGGCGAAATCGAAACCATCCTCAAGGATTTTGTGACAGCGACACAGCACCAGCAGCACCAGCACCAGCACGAGAGTAGACACACTGATAGCCATCAGCCTCCAATCGACAAGAAACCGGGTCCTCCTGATGGCCATTGAAACCTCCCCAGACAAAACAGCAAACCCAGACGAATGCTATCCG
>WGBZ01000022.1 GCA_015494035.1 Lysobacterales bacterium
GCCTTAGGGAGCCTCTGATTGAATCTGGCGCGAACAGATTGTCGTGAAAAATTGTTCAGTTCAAGGCGCAAACCGCACGCAATAGCAAGCTATTGTGAAGGTTAGCAACGCAGAAATGGGCGATTTTACGCCACAAAATGCCGTGTCACGATTCGATCAGAGGCTCCTTAGCGCGTTGTTTTACCTGGCATCGTTATTAAACCGCTGCCGACGTGCCAGCCAGACCAGGCCAAACATCAGCATCAGCACGCCCCAACCACGCAGCACCGGAATCACTTCAGGTGGCAGGAGAATAACTCCGAAAGTGATCGGAGCAGGCGGTTGCGGGGTGCTGGTGTCCAGCACTACGGGTTCTTCGGTGGGCAGGAACGGCGCATCGCAGTCGCCCAGGTCCGGGTCAGTGGTATCAAACACCACCACGTAGCACACCTGTGGATTTGGCGGAGCCGGAGCCAGCGCCACCGGCAGGTTGGTAAAGGCATAGTTACCCACCGCATCGGTGTCCTGGGTGGTCACCAGCGTGTCCCCATTGCCGTCACAGTTGCTGTCACGATACAGGTCGATGGCCACATTGGGACGGCCTTCACCGGTATCAAAGGCACCGTTACGCGGTTGCTCGTCGCAGTAAACCAGGCCATTGATTTGACCAATAGCGGCATAAACGCCCGCATCAATGGTCAGGTCAGTTTGGGTCAGATTGATGCCTTGTACCTGACCGGTGGCCGGGTTTGCGTCCGAGTCACTGCTGTCACTGCCAATATTGGCCTGGGTAAACACCCAACCGGCTGGCAGATTAGTGAATTCAACACAGTAATTACCAGAGGGCACAGGGCCAAAGTTGTACCAACCATCGACAGCCGGTGTGCCGCCGTTGGCGGTAGTCGTGGTGGCTGAAGGCGCTCCGGTGCAGCTGGCATTGTTATAGAGGTTGACAGTGATGCCGTTAACGCCCGGTTCACCGGCATCCTGCTGACCGTTCTGGTCGTTGTCATACCAGACATAGTCGCCCAGCATCAGTTGCTCATTGAAACCAAAGTTGTTATTGGGGCTGGACGGGGTGGTGGTGTCCAGATCCGGGCCGGTGCTGGTGGCCGTGATGGGGTTATTGCACTGCCCCAGGTCCGGGTCAGTGGGGTTCACTTCCACCACGTAACAGACCGGTGAACCAGCCGGACCCACCGGCAAACCGGTATAGCTGTAGCCGGTGGCGCTAGTGGCCTGCGGCACGGCCGAGGCTGCTTCGCTGCCATCCACCACGTTGTTGCAGTTGGCATCTACATAGAGCGTTACATCAATGGGGCTCATGGGCACATCCGGCGCACCATCATAGCTGGTATTGGGCGGTAGGGAGTGTTCACACCAGACAAGGCCACTGATATCACCGTTCATAAACAGCCCCAGGTCATTGGTGGGGTCATCGCCACTGAGGGTAATGTTGGTGATTTGCGCACCGGCACCGCCGGCGATGCCGTCAGAGTCGATGGTGTCATCACCGCCCACGTTGGCCGGACTGAGGCTGTAGGTTGCCGGGTAACCGGAGAATTCCACACAATAGCTGAGCGAATCACTCAAGCCGGTGAATTCGTACCAACCATCCGTAGCCGGCGTGCCGCCATTGGCCGTGACCGTTGTGGCCACGGGCGTGCCGGTACAACTGGCATTGTCATACAGGGCCACGTTGATGCCGTTAATACCCGGCTCGCCGGTATCCTGCAGGCCATCCTGATTGGTGTCGTACCAGACGTAGTCGCCCAGGGTGAGATCCACCACCAGACCAAAGTTGTTGTTGGCGCTGGTGGGGTTGTTAGCATCCAGATCAGGGAAAGTCTGCACCGGTGTGATGGGCGTGTTGCACAGGCCCAGGTCCGGGTCGGTGGTGTCCACTTCCACCACGTAGCAGCCTGGCGGGTTGGTGCCCGGTGGGCCAGTCACCAGTGGCGTAAAGGTGTAGTTGCCGGCCACGCCGGTAATGCCGCCAATGGCCGTGGTGGCCTCGGTACCGTCCAGTGCATTGTTGCAATTACTGTCCTCATACAAGGTCACCGTTACGTTCTGCTGTGGCGCGTCGCCATCACCCGGGTCATAGGCTGTATTGGGGTTGGTGGGACTTTCGCACCAGACCAGGCCTGTGATGGTGCCGGGGGCAAACACGCCCACATCCTGATCCAGGTCATCCTGTGTCAGGGCAATGCTGTCAATACACCCGGTTGTCGCGTTGGCATCGCTGTCGAGGGTGTCATCACCGCCCTGATTGGCCGGGCTGAACACGTAGCCTGGCGGTAAACCGGCAAATTGCAGGGAATAATCGCCAGCAACCACATCAGGGATCAGGTAGTTACCATTACCATCGGTGGAAACAATAATACCAGTGGGGTTGGCGCAACCACTGCCGGTGTGCAGTTCAACCTGAACACCCGGGACGCCCGGTTCACCGGCATCCTGGATACCGTCCTGATTGGTGTCGTACCAGACCGTGTCACCCAGATCAAATCCACACAACATAATATCCACATCACCAAACAGCCCCTTGGCGAATTCAGTGGGGTTACCATCCAGATCCGCCACCACAGATTCGTAGAGGTCACTGCCCCACATGGCCGGGGTGCCACCGGGGGTATTGGCCACGGTGTCCATGTATTGGTAGCCGTAGTAAATCGTCGCACGCAAATCCAGCGCATCGGCGGTGACCAGAATATAGCCGTCACGACCGGTAATTTGCGGAGTGGCAGGGGAACCCGCGCTGTGATAAGCCCAGGCAGCGCCGCCACGGGCGTTAATGCCTTCGTAGGTAGACCCAAAGTCAATGGATTCACCCACGCCATACTTGGACTGGTTCATGGAGATGGTCCAGTTGCCAGCGTTGTCAATGGCGTACTCCAATACCCTGGCCCTGTGAGCCAGTGTGGAAGGCGGTGAACCGGAGAAATAGCCGCTTTCGGCCAACAGCACCTTGTCGCCTTTTTTATTGAACTGGATATCCGCCACCGGCATGCTGAAATCGTCCACCCGCGACACGGTCGGGTTCGGGAAGGATCCCGGATTGACTTCATTCAGCTGATTCCGCTGTGTCACATTCAGGAATGGCAGGTCAATGACAGGCTGATCAGTGGCCGCATCAATGGCACCAGAAGGCAGCAATGCCACCGAACGAATGGTGTTATGGATGGTGTTGGTACTACCGGCTCCACCATAGGCATCATCCAGTGTATTCCCGGCCGGGTCAGCGCCGTCCACGGCCCAGACAGAGTAATACAACTTGCCATCTTTCGGGTTCCAGGCCAAACCAAGCATGCGTTCGCCCATGGGAGCCAGCTCGCCGGCTATGGTGTCTTCGGCAATACCGGGATCAATGTCCGGGTTATATACTTCCAGCACAGCGGCCGCACCACTGCCTGCCGGATTGATGCGGTAGATGGAACCCGTGTCCATGCCCACCACAAACAGTTGCTGGTTGGTTTCATCATAGGTCAGGTAGCTGGCGCCAAAGTTTTCATTGGCATTGACATCGGCGGTGATATTGACAATTTGACTGACTGCGCCGGTTGTGCCATCAATGCGATACACAATCATGGGCCCGGCACTCAATGGCGCTGCAATGCTACCCGGTGCTGTGGGCGTTCCCCACAAGCGGGTGGAGGCGGTAAAAATATCCCCGCTCACCGGGTCAATCGCAGTGGAAAAAACTGTTTGCGGCCCTGAGCCACCAATATCAAAATCCGCTGGCACCCAAGTCTGAACGGTTGGTGTTGCCCCATCCTGATTGGTTTCCCAGCGTTGGGCGGGCACGTCGTGCAAGGCCCCATAGCCGGTGACATCCTTAATGGTCAGCGTGCCCGGTATGCCAGGTAATGTTGCCGGGTCAAAAGGGTAACTGGTGTGAATGGAATAGCCGTTTTGCAACAAGCGGCCACTCATGTTTGTCTGGCAACTTTGCTGGGCGGTGGCTAAAGCGGCCATTCCCATTAACAGCACCGCCAGGATCAGCCTGATTCCTGGCCAAGCTCTGGCTGATGATATCGTTTTATGATGCGGTATCGACCGATGTTCTCTCCCCGGCATGTGTATCTCCTTTTGTGTGCAGAAATAGTTAGTGTTGCAGCAATCAGTTGAATATGAACTTTCTTTGACATTCATCCCTTTGCGCGGGATGAACGATCAGGAAAGGACTTTCGGATGGATGCCTTGCTACTTCATAAACATACTTTAATGTATTGTCAAAGGCAAGGGAGTCACGTTTTCTTCTTTGTTAACCAAGATTAATTTCCGTTTTAATGGTTCTTTCGTGCTTGATCATGCCGCTTCCTTCAAATTTCATCCGTAAGTGAAAAAAATTGTCAGTGCCAGATTGCAACATAACTGATCATGATTTTGCCTTTTTCTCTGCCGATGCGCGCCACCTGAAGGGCGTTTAATGGCCTTATCCATAAACCAGGGAGGCCAGCATGGCACGACAGAAAATTCGCAATGAACTGGAACGGCTCAGCCGCACAGAACCCAACCCACTTTATCCAGACAGACTACTAGACAAACCGCCATCCACGGAGGGCCGCCACAGCCGGCCACCCCGGAGCGAGGCCTTTTCCCGGAACAAGCACAGTGAAAACCGCCGTGGCCTGGGTTTGAACTGGAAAGATGCCGTTATTTTCTCGCTGTTGGTGATTTTTGGCGGCATTTATCAGGTGCGCGCCGCCAGCGGGGCTGTTACGCAGGCGAGTGATTTTCTCGACACCATCAGCACCGGGGTGTTGTTTGACAACAACCCGCAGGGAGTCGGCCGGCTCGAACTGGTTTCCAGCCGCATTTCCACTGACGCCGTAGGCATTGTTGCCAGCAGCCAGATGACTCAAGTCTTTCAAAATAACAGCGGGCATGCTGTGGAAGACGCCGTGTATGCCTTCGGACTGCCCGATCAGGCTGCAGTGTATCGCATGCGGCTGCGCATCGGACAACGCGTCATCGAAAGCGAAATTCACGAAATCGAGCAAGCCAGGGCTATCTATGACAGGGCGCGACGGGCGGGCAAAAAGGCCGGCCTGCTGCAACAGCATAGACCCAACCTGTTTACCACCCGGGTCAGCCACATCCTGCCCGGCCAAAGCGTGCAGGTGGAGATTTTCTGGCAACAACCGGTGCGCTACGACAAAGGCGTTTTTGAGTTGCGTCTGCCACTGGCTTTCAAACCCCGCTATGAACCCGCACCCGCTGCTGGGAATTCGATTCAACCGGCAGTCACGGATTCAGTCAGCCATTCCGCTGCGGAATCGATCATGGACCGGCATCAGCGCCGCATCGATGTGCGGCTGGAAGCCGGCTTCCCGCTGGCGCGGCTGGAAAGCCTCTATCACCACGTTACTACCGAAACCGACAGTGATATCACCCGGATTCACTTTGCTGACAGCCAGTTGAGCGATGCGAACGATTTTGTCCTGCGGTGGCAACCTGCGCGGGGTAAATCCGTTCAACTTGCCACCTTTCACGAACGCTACCAGGGTGCCGACCACCAGTTACTGCTGGTGTTGCCACCGGCCATGCCAAAGGAGAAAAAATCATCGCTAGCGCGTGAAGTGATTTTTGTCATTGACACTTCCGGCTCCATGTTTGGCACCGCCATGGAACAGGCCAAAGATGCCCTGCTGTATGGACTGCAGCAGTTACAAGGCGGTGATCATTTCAATGTCATCGAGTTCAATAACACGGCCAATGCCCTGTTTGCCACCAGCCAACCAATCACCAGCGAAACCCTGGCGCTGGCCATGAATTTTGTTGATGGCCTGAAAGCCGACGGTGGCACCAACATGCAACCGGCGCTGCAACTGGCCCTGAAACCTTCACCCGATCAAGGCCGGTTGAAGCAGGTCATTTTTATCACCGATGGCGCGGTGGGAAACGAGGCTGAACTGTTTCGCGAGATCCATACCCACCTGGGGGATGCCCGCTTGTTTACCATCGGCATCGGTGGTGCGCCAAACAGCCACTTCATGCGCAAGGCCGCCGAACACGGGCGCGGCAGCTACACCTATGTGGCCAGGCTGGATGAAGTGGACCAGCGCCTGAGCGAATTGTTCGACAAAATCAGCACCCTGGCACTCACTGGCCTGGAACTGGACATCAACCCCGACGCCATCTGGCAGAATCCGGCCGTCATCCCCGATCTGTACCGGGGCGAACCGGTCGCCATCACCCTGCGTGGCAAAACCCTGCCTGACCGCCTGACCCTTTTTGGCGAAACCGTTTCAACCGGCTCAGGCGTCCACCTGTGGCAGAAAGACCTGCGCCTTCGCCCACATGAATCCCCGGGCATTGCCCGGCTGTGGGCGCGGCAGCGTCTGGAAGACTGGCAGGACCAACGTGAACTGGGGCTGGCCGATGCCGAGGAACTGAAAGAAAAAATGACTCGCCTGGCGCTGGACTACCACCTGCTCAGCCCGTTTACGGCGCTGGTGGCCGTGGACAAAACGCCAACAGCATCCCAAGCCTCCGAAGCCAAAAAAACTGGCGCTAAACGGCTGGGAAGAATCAACAACACACTGGCCGCAGCACCCTTTCCGCAAACGGCGCTGGGCTGGAAATGGCAGTTGTTCTCCGGTGCCTTGCTGCTGGTGCTGGCCGCCGGCCTGGGTCGTCATCTGACCAGGCTTGAGGGATGAACTCAGCCATCACACCACAAAGCCGGCTGGCACCGGCGCTTGAACCGGCTATTCAAGCAGCCTCCGGCAC
>WGBZ01000023.1 GCA_015494035.1 Lysobacterales bacterium
ATTGTCGACAAAAACGGCCGGCGTTATTTTCTGGAAGCCAACACCACACCGGGCATGACCGAAACCTCCCTGGTGCCCAAGGCCGCCGCGGCCCACGGCTGGGATTTTCAGCGCTTGGTGCGCGAGATACTGGAAACCAGCTTTGAGGAGGGCCGCCATGAGTAAAACCGCACAAGGCATTCTGGTGCTGTTTCTGCTTTTGCTGTTGCTGGCGGCGGGTTTGCTTTCGGGCCTGATTGACTCCGAGCGCTGGCAGATTCGCCAGCTGGATGTGGAAGCCCCGTTCAAACGTGTCAGTGCCGAGCAGATCCGGCGCGTGCTGGCGGCTTCGCCGGAACGTTCGTTTTTCCGCCTGGACGTGGAAGACCTGCGCGAACGCTTGCAGCACCTTGACTGGGTGCAGCGGGTGAGCGTGGTGAAAAAATGGCCAGACACGGTGCAGGTGCGCCTGTTTGAACACGAGCCGGTGGCCATCTGGAACGACAAACGCCTGTTGAACCAGTCCGGTCAGGTGTTTGCGGTGGCGGACGTGGAAGCCTTGAGCGACTTGCCGCGGCTGCATGGCCGCGATGTGACGGCCCCGGCGGTGTGGGACCAGTACCAGCGGTTCAACAACTTGTTGCAGGCCACCGGCACCGACATACAGTCGGTGACCGTCAGTGATCGTGGCGCCTGGCAAATGGCATTGCGTAACGGCATGAAAATCCGTGCCGGCAGTCGCCAGCTGGACGCGCGTTTGGGGCGCCTGGCCGACAGCTGGGATGCCCTGATGCACCTGGGGCGCGGTGTGCCTGAATACGTGGACTTGCGCTACCCCAACGGCTTTGCCAGCAAATGGCCAGCACGGGAACCGCAGCAGCGCACGATGCCGACGGATACCGGCACAGCCAATTCAGAACACGCAAAAGACAAGACACAAACGAATCAACGGCGATATGGGTAACGACAGGTCATGGTAAAGAAAAACGAATCAGAACTGCTGGTCGGGCTCGATATTGGTACCTCGAAAGTGGTGGCCATCGTCGGTGAACAGCACAAGGACGGCACCATCGAGGTGGTGGGCATCGGCTCGGCACCGTCGCGCGGGCTGAAACGTGGCGTGGTGGTGGACATTGAATCCACCGTACAGTCCATCCGCCGCGCCATAGAAGAAGCGGAGCTGATGGCCGGTTGCGAAATCCAGTCGGTTTTTGCCGGCATTGCCGGCAGCCACATTCGCAGCATCAACTCCCACGGCATTGTGGCGATCAAGGACAAGGAAGTCACGCGCTCGGACGTGGAAAAAGTGCTGGACGCCGCCCGCGCGGTGCCAATCCCGGCCGATCAGCGGGTGCTGCATGTGTTGCCACAGGAATACGTGATTGATGGCCAGGACGGTATCCGTCATCCGGTGGGCATGTCGGGCGTGCGCCTGGAAGCGCGCGTGCACCTGATCACCGGTTCCGACAGCGCGGCGCAGAATATCGGCAAATGCGTGGCACGTTGTGGACTGAACATTGACCAGCTGATTGTTGAACAGCTGGCCTCGTCCCACGCAGTCCTGACCGAAGACGAAAAGGAACTGGGCGTGTGCCTGGTGGACATTGGCGCGGGCACCACCGACATCGCGGTCTTTACCGATGGCGCCATCCGCCACGCTTCGGTGATCCCCATCGCCGGAGACCAGGTGACCAACGACATTGCCGTGGCCATGCGCACACCGACCCAGTACGCGGAAGAAATCAAGCTGAAATACGCCTGCGCGCTGCGCCAGCTGGCCAGTGCTGAGGAAACCATTTCGGTGCCCAGCGTGGGAGACCGATTGCCACGCAAACTGGCTCGCCAGACCCTGGCCGAAGTGGTTCAGCCACGCTATGAAGAATTATACCAACTGGTGCAGGCCGACTTGCACCGCAGTGGATACGCCGATCAGGTGGCTGCGGGCATCGTCCTCACCGGTGGCGCTTCCCGCATGGAAGGCGCAACCGAATTGGCCGAGGAGATTTTTCATCTTCCGGTCAGGGTAGGAACCCCGCAAGACATCGCCGGGTTGACCGAAGTGGTCAATAACCCGGTATATGCCACGGGCGTGGGTTTGTTGCTGTATGGATCGCAACAAACCGGGGTTTCCGACAGCTACCTCGAAAGTGGTGGCTGGTTTGAACGATTCAAAAAATGGTTTATGGGCGAATTTTAGGAAAGCTCTGATTGAATCTGGCGCGAACAGATTGAATTGAAAAATTGTTCAGTTCAAGGCGCAAACCGCACGCAATAGCAAGGCTATTGTGAAGGTTTGCAACGCAGAAATGGGCGATTTTACGCTGCAAGATGTCGTGTCACGATTCGATCAGAGGTTCCTTTATCAAACCGGCATTTGAATCGAGTAAGAAAAACGGGCGCGCAAGCGGCCCTTTGCATTAACTTCGGAGGAAAGACAACATGTTTCAGATGATTGATAACGACACGACAGGGGCCATCATCAAGGTGATGGGCATTGGCGGCGGGGGCGGCAATGCCGTACAGCAAATGGTTGAGGCCAACATTAACGGGGTGGAATTCATTTGCGCCAACACCGACACCCAGGCACTGGAAAAAACCCATTGCAAGAACATTATCCGCATTGGCCAGAACGTCACCAAAGGGCTGGGCGCGGGAGCCAACCCGGAAGTGGGTCGGCAGGCCGCACTGGAGGATCGTGAACGCATCAAGGAAGTCCTGTCAGGCACCGACATGGTGTTTCTGACCGCCGGCATGGGTGGAGGCACAGGCACAGGTGCGGCACCGGTGGTGGCGCAGATCGCCAAGGAAATGGGCATTCTGACGGTGGCCGTGGTCACCAAGCCGTTTCCGTTTGAAGGCAAGCGTCGCATGGAAGTGGCCGAACAGGGCATTGCTGAACTGGAGCAGCATGTGGACTCGCTGATTACCATTCCCAACGGCAAGCTGATTCAGCACCTGGGGCGTGACATGTCATTGCTGAATGCCTTCAAGGCCGCCAACGACGTGTTGCATGGCGCGGTGCAGGGCATTGCGGAACTGATCACCTGTCCCGGCCTGGTTAACGTGGACTTTGCCGACGTGCGCACGGTCATGAGCGAAATGGGCATGGCCATGATGGGTTCTGGCGCGGCGCGCGGCGAAGATCGGGCGGCCGTGGCCACCGAGCACGCCATCAATAGCCCGCTGCTGGAAGACGTCAACCTGAATGGCGCCAAAGGCATCCTGGTCAATATCACCGCCGGCATGAACCTGACCATGGGTGAATTCGATGAAATTGGCCGCATGGTGGGTGAATACGCCGCGGATGACGCCAACGTGGTGATTGGTACCTCCATTGATCCGGAACTGGAAGAGGAAATCCGGGTGACGGTGGTGGCCACCGGTCTGCGCACTGGCGACAGCAAGCCGCAGTTGAAACCGGTGCAGGTGACCCGCACAGGCACCGAGGACAAGATCGAACTGCCACGTGGTTATACTCCCGGTAAAGTAAAAACCGACACGCGCGCTGATAGCAAGCCGGTACTGGACGAACCGCTGGTGGCCGAAAAAGACCCGATGATGTCCGAGGATTACCTGGACATTCCGGCCTTTCTGCGCAATCAGGCCGATTGAGGCAGAACAGGCCAACCCGCCCTTGGCCGCAACAGCCAGGCACAGGCAATTGCCCTCCGAGGTTGCCTGTGCCCTGGTGGTTTGGCTTTGTGGTGCAGGATGGCTTGTCTATGACTGCGGTGACGAGCGCGGTTAATATCGTGCTTTGACAGTCAGGCTGTTATGGCCTATGTGGCGTAAAAACCACGTTTTGTGGCACAGTCACAACAAGCGGCTTTGTTGGAACAGTGCTCTGTGGTAAAATTCGGCGTTAAAACCCGAACAAATCCGCCGTTTTAGCGCGTTGTGCTGTTTAGTTTCTGGCCGTGGCCAGTCTGGCAAACAGCGTCTGCGGTTGATTAGAGGTCATAATAATGATTAAACAATGCACCCTGAAGAACCCCGTCCGCGCCACCGGCATTGGCATTCACACTGGCCAGAAAGTCTTCATTACCCTGAACCCGGCACCGGTTGATACCGGTATCGTCTTTCGTCGCACGGATTTTCCCCAGCCGGTCTGTATCAAGGCGGACCCGGAAAACGTGGGTGACACCAGCATGTCCACCACCTTGATCAAGGATGGCGTGCGGGTGTCTACGGTGGAACACCTGTTGGCGGCTTTTGCGGGCCTTGGTATCGATAATTGCTACGTGGATCTGAGTGCTTCGGAAGTGCCAATTATGGACGGTTCTGCCGGTCCATTTGTGTTTCTGATCCAGTCCGCCGGTATTGCTGAACAGGCCAAGGCGCGTCGTTACATCCGTATCCGCAAAAAAGTCGAGGTCACGCACGAAGACAAAGTCGCCCGCTTTGAACCTCACAACGGCTTCAAGGTGGCATTTGGCATTGACTTCAATCACCCAGCCTTCAGCCCTTACACCAGTTTTGTTGAAATTGACTTCAGCAAGACGGCTTTCGCGCGCGAGATTGCCCGTGCCCGCACGTTCGGTTTTATGCGCGATATTGAAATGCTGCGCGATAAAAACCTGGCCATGGGTGGTAGTATGGATAATGCCATTGTGCTGGATGATTACCGCGTACTCAATCCCGA
>WGBZ01000024.1 GCA_015494035.1 Lysobacterales bacterium
CCCAGGCGATCAGCAACCAGATGATGCCGGCGGCCAGCATGACTGGCTTGGACTTGCGCATGTGGGTGAATTCTTCGGCAATCACAAACGCATAGGCCAGCAGGAAAATGCCGATGGCGGCAAACCCCACCCAGTGACCGGTCAAGTCAAGTTTTTCAGTGGCCGTACCGGCGGCCAGCGCCAGGGCCGGGAACCAGAACAGCAGAAAAGGCAGCAGTTTCTTTTTCATTCAGTTTTACTCTCGTTTTGCAGGGAATCAGGGGCGGGGTGATCGGGGGCCACCACCAGCACGGTAATGTTGTCGGAGCCACCGGCTTCCAGTGCGGCCAGGATCAGTTGATCGGTCAGTTCTTGCGGGTGCAGACTTTTGCCAAGAATATTCTCAATGTATTCGTCATTGATTTCTTCCGTCAGGCCATCGCTGCACAGCAAAAATTTGGCGCCCGGCGGGATTTTGCCCGAGCGTGTGGCAATATTCAAGTCTTCGCTGGCGGTCACGCCCAGGGCTTGGGTGACCACGTTGCGGTGCGGGTGGGCGCGTGCCTGGGCGGCATCAATGAGTTGCTGGTCCATCAGTTCCTGCACGTAGGAGTGATCTTTCGAGAGGGCCTGCAAGCCGTTGTTGTCCTGCAGGTAGATGCGGGAATCTCCCACCCAGGCAATTTCGTACTCATCGCCGTTCAGGCGCAACACGGCAATGGTAGTGCCCATGGGCAGGTTATCGCCCTGGCGCAGGGACTGTTCAATGATGGCCGCATTGGCCTGTTGAATGGCATCGGTCAGGCTGCGGCCTTGCTGTACCTCGCGATTGATGACATTGCGGGCGATGGCACTGGCCACTTCGCCGTGGTCATGGCCGCCCATGCCGTCGGCAACCAACCACAAACGCTGTGTGGCATCGGCGTCGTAGGTGTCTTCATTGTGATCGCGCTTGCAGCCGGTGTGAGAGCCGTGGCCCAGCGTAATGCGGGTGGTTTTCGTTGTCATGGCGTGGATTTTTTTTGAATGCTTGTCATGCCAGGCCTGTTCGTGTTTTCGCTCATTCTATCACCATATCCCCCGGTCTTTGACATTGAGCGCAACGGTCAATTGTCAGAAACGCCCTTCACCCGGGCCAGCGGCTCATTGCGCGAGACTTCAAGCGGGCGGTGGGGTGATTTGTTCCCCGCTGGTTCCTTCCTTCCAGCGCAGTAATTGACGGTAGGTGGTGATATTGTCTACATACAGCACCGCCGTTCTGCCATCCGCCGTGCCATGCTTGAGGGTTTTAACCACTTTGGGATCATTCAGGCGAGGCAGAAATTTCTTCACGTCTTCCCATTTGTCAGGATTTCCGCCGTGGCGTTGGGTTAATACGCGCGCATCTTCCAGGTGGCCATAGCCGATGTTATAGGCGGCCAGGGCCAGGCGGGTACGGTCCGGTTCGGTGATGCGTTCGGGCAGTTTATTGTACATTTTGAGAAAGTAACGGGCGCCACCATCCAGGCTTTGTTCTGGTACCAGCCGGTTTTTGACGCCCATTTCTATGGCTGTTCGCTGGGTTAGCATCATCAAGCCCTTGACCCCGGTGGGCGAAACCGCTTTGGGGTTCCAGTGCGATTCCTGATAGGCCAGAGCGCCCAGTAAATCCCACGGCAGGCCGTTTTTCTCAGCTTCCTTGCGAATGGCACCGCGGATGGCCGGCCAGCGTTGGCGGTAATTTTTCAGAAAAGTCACCGTGTCTGCCGGTGTGTGCCTTTTCAGTTTGTCCAGGTAGCTGTTTAGCCACTGGTCCAGCTCGCCGCTTTTGCGGGCCTGAATCAGAAACCGGTTCAGGGCCTGAATCAGGCTGTCATCGTGTTGCTTGCCGGTGAGAAACACAACCGGCTGGTTTTTGGCCAACGGAAAACCGATACGCAGGCCGGGAATAAAATGCGAGTACAGTTTGACCAGATTGGCATCGGCAATGGTGTAGTCGTATTCGCCACTGGCCACCTTTTCCAGCACGTCACTGAGGGAGTCCTGGTTGAGAAAAGTCACGTTCAGGCCATATTTTTTCACCAGCGGCAGAATGGCGTGTTCGTAACTGCTGTGGCTGAGCACGGCACCTTTCAGTGACTTGAGGTCTTCTGGGGTCTTGATTTTGCCTTTTTTTACGTTGGAAACCACCACAGGTGCCGTCCAGGTGATGGCGTTACTGGCGCGGGTCAATTGCAGGCGATCGGGGGTGGGTGTCAGGTTGCCACCGGCCAGATCCACCCGGTTCTGGACCAGATCGCGCAGCAAACGCGTGCGCTCGTTGGCCGGTATGACGCGCAAGGGCACGCCGAGCTGTTGGGCAAACCGCTTGAGAATTTCATATTCGAAGCCCACCGGCCCATCGGCGGCTTCAAACCAGGTGATCAGGCTTGGGCGGGTTTCCCAGAGCAAGTATCCCCGTGCCTGAATTTTTTCTTTCTGGGTCAACTGACTGCTGGGACTGAGCAAGACCAGCCAGGCCACAAGCACGGTAAAAAGACGGGGAAAGCGGC
>WGBZ01000025.1 GCA_015494035.1 Lysobacterales bacterium
AGGTGGGGTTCAAGACGTTCCCAAAGGGGATCTGAAATATCATGGCGGCGATATTCGGGTTGGGACATGACGGAGACCTCCTTCTGTGCGTGACCATTCAAAGCTGCCATTATTGCATAACTTCAAACTCGTGACGACACTATCTAGGGAAGCTCTGATTAAATCTGGTGCGAGCAGATTGTATTGAAATATTGTTCAGTTCAAGGCGCATGCCGCACGCAATAGCAAGCTATAGTGAAAGTTTGCAACGCAGAAATGGACGATTTTACGCCGCAAGATGCCGTGTCACGATTCGATCAGAGGTTCCCTAGCGGCTTTATGTTGGCCGGAAGGTCAGGTGATGCCAGGCCAGAAAAAGCACCAGCACAAATAGAGCCAGCAGGCTTTGGTGGCTGAAAACCGGAATAGGCTGGGGAGGAATGCCAAACACAAGGTGAACAGAATTATTGCCGGGGTCCGGGTCAATGTCCTGGCTGTTGCCGCTTTGGGCGGTGAAATCCAGGGCCCGGTAACCAACGCCGAAATTCAACCGGTAGTTGAGGACACAGGTGCTGCTGCCGTTGGCGGCCAATGGGTTGTTCAGGGAGACTAAAAAAACGAACTCACCCGGGAAAGGCGCACCAGGATTAATCATGCCGCCCTGACACACGGTATTGCTTGAAGGATCAACGGACAACTCAATTTCGGGGGAATTCCCCGCCTGCCCACCCTGGTCCACACGCCGGATGGGGCTGACAGAAAAGCCGGGCGATGCCGAAGGAAGAGTGTCTTCCGGGCCATGGTTGAAAAGTATGACGCTGATTTGTCCGGTTTGTCCAGCCGTGACGTTTCCAGTCAGGTCCGTGCTGACCGTGATCGCTATATCGGCAGTGACCGTTTGCGCAATAGCCGGCAAGGCAAGGGCTAACAGGGCGGTGGAAAGTAACAGGTATGCAAAGCGTTTCATGACAACTTTCAGGCTATCAAACGCCTGCGCGAAAGTAAAGTCAGGCGAGTTTTTTCAACACGTATTCGATTTCCGGCAGCATGCGGCGCACGCAAGCGCGGCCTTCTTCAATGGCTTCGGCGCCACGGTCAAATTCCATCAGGCCGATGTGCGACAGCTTGGGGCTGAGCATGATGTCCGGCGGGTCGCCAGCCATGCGCGAGCGCGTGATGCGGTCCTGGGCGATGTTGATGGACCCGGCGATGGTGTCGAACAGCCCCGGTTGGTATTTGCGCCCGGACAGGTTGGGGAAAAAGTTTTTCGACCATTCCTTGAGTGAGCTGGGCAGAAAGTCAAAGCGGCCCAGCAGCTTTTCGCTGGCATCCAGGTTTTTCACAAAATGCTTGCCGACAATGTCGCCATTGAGGTTAACGGCAATCACGATGTCGGCATTCATGGCCCGGCACAGGGACACCGGCACCGGATTGACCAGGCCGCCGTCCACGTACCATTCGTTGTTCAGATGATAGGGCGGAAACAGTCCGGGCAAGGCGATGGAGGCCAGAATCGCATCGATCACCCGGCCTTGCTGAAACCAGGTTTCCCGACCATTTTCCAGATTGGTGGCCACGGCCGAGTAGGGTTTGGGAAGCGCTTCAATCAGCCGGTCTTTTTCCACCACGTAGCGATCGAAAAATTCCACCAGCTTGTCGATATTGACAAAGCCTTTGCGGGTGAAGTTGATGTCGAGGAAGCGGGCCACATCCATGCGGGTCAGGGAGAGCACCCAACGTTTGAGTTCGTCCAGTTTACCCGCAGCATAAGATGCCCCGACGATGGAGCCGGCCGAGCAACCGGAGACGATCACCGGCTCGATGCCGATGGTGGCCAGTTCCTCCAGCACACCAATGTGCGCCCAGCCACGGGATGAGCCGCTGCCCAGGGCGATGCCGATTTTTTTGCCAGAAGCAAGTGGGGCGAATGACATGAGGTGCTGGCTCCTTTAGGGAAGCTCTGATTGAATCTGGACGAAGCAGGTTATGCCGGAAAGGTTCGAGAACAAGGCGAAGTTCGCAGCCAATAGCAGGCTATTAGCCAGGACTTCAACGCAGTTATCGGACATTTCAGGCGTGAAAAGCGAGTTCATGATTCGATCAGAGCTTCCCTAGGTTGGTCAAGCCGATTTCAGCCGGTGCGGGCAATGGCTTGCAGTTGTGGCATGTCCAGTATCTTCAGGTGGTGGCGTTTGTATTCCAGCACGCCGCGGGTTTGAAACTTTCTAAACAGGCGGCTGAGGGTTTCTTCCGCCATGCCCAGAAAGTTGGCCATGTCGCGTTGGGAAATTGGCAGGTCAAACTCCAGCGGCGAAAAACCACGTTCCTTGAAGCGCTGGGCCAGGGAGAGAACAAAGGTGGCCAGTTTGGCCGGCGCACTTAGTTCCGTGTG
>WGBZ01000026.1 GCA_015494035.1 Lysobacterales bacterium
CCAATGCGGAGCGGGGTCAGGTTCATTTCACAAAATAAAATTCAATTGTCGGGTGACTCAATTTATACCAGCTGGTTGAAAATTTTGAAACCCGAAACCCAGGTGCCGATGGCCGAGCCCAGGTTGGTGAGCAGAAAAACCAACAGAATTCGGGTGACGGGGTTTTTCCACCAGCCACGCAGGCTGGCGGCATCGGTTTGCAGCCGTTCGAAGTCTTCCACCTTGGGCTTACGTATCCAGGCTTCGGTGAGCGCGGCCACCATGCCAGCGGCCACGGCCGGATTCAGCGAGGTGAGCGGAGCGGCCAGAAAAGCCGTGAGCACCGTCAGCGGGTGGGCACCGGCAATTGCCGCGCCAATGGCAGCCAGTACGCCGTTGTAAAGCACCCAGGTTTTGACCATGCCCCAGCCCATGTCGGCGTTGCGGCTGAACCCCAGCACGAAGCCGGCCAGAATGATGGCGACGATAATCCAGGGCAGCCATTTCAGCCAGCGACTTTTTGCTGGCACGGTGTCCAGTTCTGCCACGGTGGCATCGGTGTCCTGTCCTTCGTCCTGCAGGTGCTTGCTGAGGCCTTCCAGGTGACCGGCGCCAATGACCACCAGTGTGTTACGGCTGTCATTGTTGGCGCTTTCCTGTTTCAGGCGCGCGGCCATGTACTGGTCGCGTTCGGCAATCAGGCTTTGATAAATGGAGGGGTTGCCCTGGGCAAATTCGGCAAAGGTGCTTTCCAGCATGTCGCCGGTTTTGAGTTTTTCGATGTCGTCCGTGCTGACGGCTTCTTTTTCGAAAAAACCCGCGAAGCCACCAAAAAGCAGATTCAGCTTGTCGCCAAAACGCATGTTGCGCCAGGCCCGTTTCATGGTGGTGCTGATGTCCCGGTCAATGCGCCACAGCCCCAGATCGCGTTCCTGGGCCAGGTCGATGGCGGCTTTCATTTCCGCGCCGGGGGTGATGCCTAGCTGGTCAGCCAGGCGTTTCTGGTAGGCGCTCAGGGCCAGGTTGGTGGCAATGAGGCCTGTTTGGCCATTGCGAATCACCTGGATGATGTCAAGCTTGCGGAAGCGGTCTGGGTCCTGAATGGCCTGGTAGCGGTTTTCATCCAGCTCAATGGCCGCGGTGTCGAACTGGCCGCTTTGCAGCAGTTCACGCACCACATCGACGCTTTTCTGCGACACATGGGCCGTGCCGAGAACCACAAAACGGGTGCCGTTGTGGTCAATAATGCGATGGGGTTGGTCGGCGAGGGCGTCTTGCCAGTTTTCGCTGCTCATGCGGTGCGGATTCCTGATTCAAAACAGCAAATTTTAGCACAGCCACCCGTGCTCCTTGCGACTTTTGCCCACGGGGCAGGGTCCAGCGTGTTGTAAGTGTCGCGGGGCTTTCAAGCCAGTCATTCAAGCCAGTAGTTGATGCAGGATGGCCTGACGGGTGAGCACGCCGTTATGGACCTGTTCCAGGATGACTGACTGCGGCCCATCGGCCACTTCCGAGGCAATTTCCACTCCCCGGTTCATGGGCCCCGGGTGCATGACAATGGCATCGGGTTTTGCCAGCTTCAGGCGTTCGGGCGTCAGTCCATAAAATTCCAGGTACTGATCTAGCTTGGGCGTTTCGCTTTCGGCCATGCGTTCCTTTTGAATGCGCAGCATCACCAGTACATCGGCATCGCGGGCGGCATTGGCAAAGCTGTTCATGATCAGCGCCGGAGTCTCATCGGGCATCAGGTGACGGGGACCAAACAGGTTGATGTTGTGGCAGCCCATGATGCGCAGGCCGTCAATTAGCGAACTGGCCACGCGGGAATGTTTAATGTCGCCGAAAATGGCCACCTTCAATGGTGCGATTTCGCCCTTGTGACGGGCGATGGTATACAGGTCCAGCAGGGCCTGGGACGGGTGCTGTGCGGCGCCGTCGCCGGCATTGATGATGCTAGTATTCTGGCCCAGCCAGCGCCGCGCCTGTTCGGCGGTGCCGCTTTCGGCGTGACGAATGACGAAGGCATCGCTGCCTATGGCGGCCAGGGTTTCCAGGGTGTCACGCAGAGTTTCACCCTTGTTGGTGGAACTGTGGGCAATGTCCACGTTAATGAGGGTGG
>WGBZ01000027.1 GCA_015494035.1 Lysobacterales bacterium
CCGGTGGCGCGGGCATCCCAGCCGGCATAGACCTCAGGCGGAATAACAAACGGCGGGTGCTGCCAGCCCAGTTCCTTGCGTGCGGCGGCAATTTCTTCCTCGCCCAACGGGGCGCCGTGGACGTCGTGGCTGCCGGCCTTGTTGGGGGCGCCAAAGCCAATGGTGGTTTTGCAACAGATCAGGCTGGGTTTGTCCGTGACTGACTTGGCCTCTTCAATGGCCTCATGAACGGCGTCAGCATCGTGTCCGTCCACGTTGGGGATCACATGCCAGCCATAGGCGGCAAAGCGGGCCGGCGTATCATCGGTGAACCAGCCGTCCACTTCACCATCAATGGAAATGTTGTTGTCGTCATACAAGGCAATGAGCTTGCCCAGGCCCAGGGTGCCAGCCAGCGAGCAGGCCTCGTGCGAGATGCCTTCCATGAGGCAGCCATCACCCAGAAAAACATAGGTGTTGTGATCCACAATGAGGTGATCGGGCTTGTTGAACTGCTCGGCCAGCAGTTTTTCCGACAGGGCCATGCCCACCGCATTGGTCAGACCCTGGCCCAGCGGCCCGGTGGTGGTTTCCACGCCCGGGGTGTAGCCGTATTCGGGGTGGCCGGGGGTTTTGGAATGTAGCTGGCGGAAGTTCTTGATGTCTTCCATGCTCAGGTCGTAGCCGCTCAGGTGCAAGGCCGCGTACAGCAACATGGAACCGTGACCGTTGGACAGCACCACACGATCGCGGTCGGCCCACTGCGGGTTGTTGGGGTTATGTTTGAGAAAATCGTTGTACAGGACTTCGGCCATGTCAGCCATGCCCATGGGGGCGCCGGGGTGGCCGCTATTGGCTTTTTGCACGGCGTCCATGGCCAGCACGCGAATGGCATTGGCCAGTTTTTTTCTGTCAGTCATGGTGCGGTTCTCGGGTTTGGATGGAATGAAGGCACCCGGTGCTGAATCAATCAGCCCGGGTGCGGGTATTTTACCGGTTTGAACAGTTCGTCAACTCCGTGAAGTTTTATTCAAACCCCAGTTTTTCGCGCCAGCCGGGGTAAATGGCGTCGGCATCGTGGGGGAAGGAAATAAATGCCCGGCGGAACTCTTCATGGGTTTTGGCCCATTCGATGGGGTCGGCGCCTTCGCGCCAGCATTGCTCGGCCTGACGCATGGATTTGGCGCCGGCGGCCGGGCCGTCCACGTGGCCATAGCACCCGCCACCGGCGGTCATAATGAGGTTGGAATGGCCCAGATTTTCAAAAAAACCCGGAATACGCAGGGCATTCATGCCACCGGAAATAATGGGCGTGGTGGGTTTGATACCCAGCCATTCCTGATGGTAAAACGGGCCGTCTGCCGAGTCTCGTTCAATCATGTAGGCAATGTTGCGGTCGTCCTGTTCGCCTTCCATTTTGCCGTAGCCCATGGTGCCCACGTGAATGCCCGAAGCACCCATCAGGCGCGAGAGCTTGCCCAGCACAAAGGCGGTGTAGCCGCGATCGGACTGTGGTGAAGTGACCGCGCCGTGGCCGGCCCGGTGGTAATGCAGGTATTGGGCCGGAAACTGGCGACGTGCGGTGCTGATGGCAGTGGGCCCGGCCACGTAGCCGTCAACCAGAAAGGCCACGTGATTGGCGTTTTCGGCAAAGGTGTCGAGAATAAATTCCGCCCGCGCGATCATCTCAAAGGGGTCATCTGCGGTGATGTTGGCTGAAAACAGCTTGGCCTCGCCGGTTTCGTCCTGGGCCCGGCGCATGGCATCGGCCACCAGCGGGATGGTTTCGGCCATGGGCGCAAACACCTGATTGCCCTGGGGTTCGTCATTTTTAATGAAATCACCACCTAGCCAGAATTCATAGGCGGCATCGGCAAAGGGCTTGGGCCGCAAACCCAGTTTGGGTTTGATGATGGTGCCGACAATAAAGCCGCCATTTTCAGTGGGGCGGCCCAGCACGCGCCACAGATCCTGAATGGACATGGACGGGCCGTCATACAATTGCAGCAGCTTGGGTGGAATGTAAAAGTCGTGCATCTTGGCGTATTTCACATCGCCCATGCCCTGGTTATTACCAATGGCCAAAGTGAGGAAGGAAGCCACCATGGTGCGGCCATCGGTGATGTTGCGGTCGAACAGCTCGATGGGATAGGCGATCTTCATCAGCTCCTTGTCTTCGTCGATTTCGTACACAAGGGCATCAACACCCTTGGTGAAATCATCGGTGGTGCCGACTTCCACGTTGGTGCCGGTGGACGATTCGGCGGCAAAGTGGGCGGCGGTTTGCAGGTAGTCGCCAAAGCCTTCCTTGGGTTTCATGGTGTAGGCCACGAGCACGTGCTCACCGCCTTTGATCAGGTCTTCCTCTTTCAGGTCAAGGTTTGCGTAGCGGCTGGTCTGGTCTAAAGCCATGGTGGTCTCCTCTTAGGGTTTGAATGGACTTACTTCGTGGTGCAGCTTTGGCATTTGGGGTAACGCGTTCTGCTACGATGGGTGGCACTATACGACAGGGTTAGTATAATGAAAAGTCACGATTTCTTATTGATACCATCAGAATAGCTTATGAATGTCACCCTTCACCAGATGCGCATCTTTGCCAAAGTGGCCGAAACCCTGAACATGTCCAAAGCCGCAAAGCGGTTGTTTCTGACCCAGCCAGCAGTCTCCATGCAGTTAAAGCAACTGGAAGAAACCCTGGGCATCAAACTGTTTGAACAGCATGGCAAGAAACTACAACTGACCGAACCGGGACGGGATTTTCTCGCTTACTGCCAGCGCATCCAGGCCGAACTGCAGGAAGCGGAACAAGTCATGGGCGAATACAAGGGCGTTCAGCGTGGCACACTCTCCATTGCCGCGGCCAGCACCATCAGTCATTTTGCCGTCTCGGTTATCGCTGATTTTCTCAAGGTGCATCCCAATATCACCATTGACCTGGAAGTCACCAACCGCTCGACCGTGTTACAACAGCTGGAAAGCAACAGCAAGGACATCGTCTTGATGGGCCAGCCACCGGAACGGGCCGATCTGGAACACACGCCCATCAAGGACAACCCTTTGGTGGTCATCGCGCAGCCGCAAAACCCGCTCTGCCGGCAGAAGAGTATTCCGCTGGCCGAGCTGGTGCATCACACCTTTGTGATTCGCGAAAAGGAGTCAGGCACCCGCGAAGCCTTCAAAAACCTGTTGCGCACCCATGATCTGTACCTTGAGGACTCCATGGTCATGAACAATAACGAATCCATCAAATTGTGTGTCAAGGCCGGTCTGGGCCTGGGTGTAGTGTCGGTGCATACCATCCGCGAGGAACTTGAAAAAGGCAGCTTGCGCATGCTGGATGTGCAAGGGTTTCCCATCATAAAAAAATGGCACATGGTGCATCGTAAAATGCATCATTTGCCGCCAGTGGCCAAGGCATTCCGGGACTTTCTGGTTGACTATTGATCTGCCATCCAGTCGGCCGTTGAGGGCGACATATCGGGTTGTCTGGTCAATGGTGAGCGCAATGCCTGAAAATGTGCAAAATTAGTATGAAAGCTCTAGACAAAGACCCCATAATGGCAGTGTACTCAGGAAGCCGGCGTTCATTTCCACCGCATCGGCTTCACATTTGAAATCGAATCACGAGGTGATGAACATGACAGCCAAGAAAACAGTCAGCAAGAAAACAACCACTCGCAAAGTGGCCAGCAAGAAAACCACCAGCAAAACAACGGCCCGCAAAGCCGCAGCCCAAACACAAACCAGCGTCACCGACACCATTCTCGGTTCTGCCAGTGAAATCTGGCTGGCTGGCCTGGGCGCATTTGCCAAGGCGCAGGAAGAAGGCGTAAAAATCTTCAGCAAACTGGTCAGCGA
>WGBZ01000028.1 GCA_015494035.1 Lysobacterales bacterium
CAAAACCTTCTCAACTCCCGGCAAAACGCTCCGGAGAGTCTCCCTGTTAAGGCCGTTTGCCTCAACTGGAAAGCCATTATATCAAACAAATCGAATATGTCAACACTTTTATTCGTTTTTTTAGAAGAAAGTCGAAAACCCTCCCAAAAAACCCATCAAACCGGCAAAAACCACTCAAAACAGTCCGGTTTGTGTGTCAACAGCGGCTATTATACCCGGAAAATAGATTGATGCAAGGTCTTTGTTTTAGAAAGTAGAATAAAAACCCGGGCAAGTAATCAAGCCCCACCTTTTCTTCAGGCGCAGGGCATTATAGGGTTTTATCCAGCGGGTTCAAGCACTGAGTGATGAAATCCGTCCTTTACCTTTATCGGGCGCTCTGGAAGCAACGACCATGCTGGCTCTGGTTATTCCAACAGATGACTGCTCCAGTCCATAACGCCAACGGTTTTCTTGGTTGGCTGACCGGGCCGTTTTGGGTGTGGCCCTTGTCAAGCGATTGAAACGCAAAGACGCCACGTGAGCGGCGTCTTTGCATAGGGAAGCTCTGATCGAATCGTGACACGGCATCTTGCGGCGTAAAATCGTCCATTTCTGCGTTGCAAACCTTCACAATAGCTGGCTATTGCGTGCGATTTGCGCCTTGAACTGAACAATTTTTCACGACAATCCGCTCGCGCCAGATTCAATCAGAGCTTCCATAGGAATCCTACCCCGGTTTTTTGGGCAGTCTTTCTGTGTGTCTCAATCAGTGCTGGTGACCACCGGCTCCGTGCACGTGGCCATGTTCCTTTTCTTCGTCCGTGGCATCACGCACATCCGTAATGGTCACTTCGAAATTGAGCGTCTTGCCAGCCAACGGGTGGTTGGTGTCCAGCAGGACATCATCACCTTCAATACCGGAAACAGTCACGACAGCAATTTGGCCATTGGGTGCTTGAGTCTGGAACTGCATGCCCGGTTGAATGTCGATGTCAGCCGGAAACTGCGCACGGGGAACCCGCTGTACTGCTTCCGGATTGTGTTCGCCATAGGCCTTGGCCGGTTCGATGGCGACACTGATTTCGTCGCCGGTGTTTTTGCCTTCAAGGGCTTCTTCAAGGCCGGGGATGATGTTGTTGGCACCATGCAAATAAGCAAATTGTCCGTCCTGTGACTGGTCAATAATGTTGCCCTGATCGTCTTTCAGCACGTATTTCATGCTGACTACTTTGTCTTTTTCAATGCTCATAAAATAAGTTTCCTAATGGTTGGTTTTGCTGCACAGTGCAGATTCATCGACTTAAATAGGGCTGTTGGTGCCATTTTCAAGCCTCTGAAGAATATTTTACCGGATTGGTGAAACCGGCGTGGCATGAATCCAGCCTTTAGCGCCGTTTTTTACAGGAATATTCGGGGTTTATTGGCTGGCAAGCTTCTCTGCTTCGGCCAGGTCCACTGAAACCAAACGGGAAACGCCCGGCTCGCGCATGGTCACGCCCAACAATTGATTGGCGATCTCCATGGTGACCTTGTTGTGCGTCACAAACAGAAACTGTACCTTTTCCGACATTTCTTTGACCATCTGGGAAAAGCGCCCGACATTGGCATCATCCAGTGGCGCGTCCACCTCGTCCAACAGGCAAAACGGTGCTGGATTGAGGTTGAATATTGAGAACACCAAAGACACCGCGGTCAGGGCTTTTTCACCACCGGATAACAACTGAATGCTGGACACGCGTTTGCCTGGAGGTCGCGCCATAATACTGACGCCCGTGGTTAACAGGTCATCGCCTGTCAGCTCAAGGTAGGCCTGCCCCCCACCAAACAGTTTCGGAAACAGCACCTGAATGTTGGCATTGATGGCATCGAAGGTTTCCCGGAATAAGGCGCGGGTTTCCTTGTCGATCTTGGCAATGGCCGATTCGAGGGTTTCCAGCGCTTCACGCAAGTCCGCATTCTGTTCGTCCAGGTAGGCCTTGCGCTTGGCCTCTTCTTCGTACTCGGCAATGGCGGCCAGGTTCACAGGCTCCAGCCGAGTGATTTGCCGGTGTAACTGTTCCAATTGCTGTTCCAGGCGATCGGCGGTGAGTCCCTCGGCAATGCTTTGCAGCACTTCCTTGAGCGTGAATTCTTTTTGCTCCACCTGCTCGCGGAAGGCGGTGGCCTTCATGGCGTGTGCCTGCTGTTCCAGGCGCACGGATTCCAGGCGAGTTCGGTGTGACTCCAACTGCTGGCTGATCTGCTGACGGCTTTTGTCCAGTTCATCCATGTGCTGCTGACTGGTTTGCAGGGCCGCGCGGGCCTCGTCTCTCGATTTTTCGGCGGCCAGGCGCTGAGCCAGTAAAGCATTGAGTTCTTTCTGTGGGTTCTCCTTGTCCTGATTTTCCTTGTTGAGCTGCTCAAGAATGTCCTGTTTGCGCTTTTGCCAGTGATCCAGCTGTTCACTGAGCCGGATGATGCCCTGACGAATGGATTCAGCCTGGGTCTGCTGATTCTGGGTCAGCATCTTTTGTTGGTAGAAGGCACTGGACAGATCGTTTAACTGCTGGCGCAAAGCATTGCGCTTATCGTAAAGCCCCTGTTGTTGCTGTTGCTGAACCGCGCGGGCATCTTCCAGTTCTTCCACTTCTTCCAAGGCTTCTTCCAGACGACCACGCGCCTGTTTGATGCGCTCTTTATCCTCATTCATCTGGGTCTGTAACTGGGAAGCTTCCTGGCTGAGCTGTTCCTTGCGCTGTTGTAATTGGGTTATTTTCTGTTTGCGGTTCTCCGCCTGGCCTGTCAATTCCGCCAGCCGCCGATGCCCCATGTTGACGTCCAGCTGCAGCTGATCGGTTTCCCGGGCTTGTTGTTTTTGCACCTCCCGCAAGTCCTGCAGCTCGGCGATGGTTTCGGCAATTCGTGTTTCCAGTTCCTGTATCCGCGTGGTGAGGTCTTGCAGCTCTTTCTTGCGAACCAGAAAGCCACCCCGGGCATCGCCCTGACTCACATGCAACCAGTGACGGCCAAACCAATGGCCTTGTGGAGTCACCAGCGATTCGCCCGGCTGCAACTGCGATCGCCTGGACATGGCATCGGCCTGGTCGGTGGCAATTTGCACGTCATTTAGCCATTCAAGCAGCACCGCCGGCCCCTTGACGAAACTGGCCAGGCTGCCTGGTCTGGCGGAAAAATCAGACTCTGGCCCGGCATCGGCAATAGTTAACGTGCCGGCGTGCCAGTCGGCCATAGCCTGAACCAGGTTTTCAATATCCTGCTTTTCATTCAGCAAGGCCTGCAGCCGTTCACCCAGTACGGTTTCCACGGCTGTTTCCCAACCGGGCTCCACGTTGATGACCGAAGCCAGCACCGCCGCCTTGTCCAGCCCGTGTTGGGCCAGCCATTTGAGGCGCGGGCCTTTTTCCCGCCCTAAAGCGGCCTGTTGCAAGGCTTCAAGTGAACCGCGACGGCCTTTGGCCTGATGCAGTTCCAGCTGATAGTCGTTCAGCTTGTCCTGCAACTGCCGAATGCGATCAGACGTCTGCTGTTGTTTTTCCCGGCTGGCTTCGTGTTGCGCCATGCGCTCTTCCAGTTGCAACTGCGCCTCTTCGGCCTGGGCCACCAGCGAATGCCATTCCTTTTCAAGCGGCTCCAGAGAAACGGTGGTGGTTTCAGCCGTCAGCTGGTTCAGCCGCCGGGATTGCCGCGCCATCTGTTCATCGGCAGCCGCAATGCGGGTTTTTTCCACCTCGACAATCCGGCGTTTTTCAGCCAGTGAAGCATTGATCTGGTTCCAGCTTTCCTGCCAATGATGAATTTCTTCTTCC
>WGBZ01000029.1 GCA_015494035.1 Lysobacterales bacterium
GCGTCAGATGTGTATAAGAGACAGGGCCAGCAAGGCCTGGGAGACGTGGTGACCAATAAAACCGGCCGCGCCGGTAACCAAAACAGTTTTGCTCATAAGCGATCGTCCACCTTGTCGGCAGGCAGGGCATTCTTGAGATCGAAAACGACACTGTGTGGCTTGCGCCAGCGCTGGATTTTTTCCACTCCCTGCTGCACAAATTCACGGTGAGGCACAGCCAGCACAATGGCGTCATAGGCCTTGGCTTCGGGTTCACCGGTGAGCGCAAAGCCCAGTTCGTTCCGGGCCTCGTCGGCATCGGCCCAGGGGTCATGCACGTCCACCTGGGCATGGTATTGCTGCAATTCTCGCACCACATCCACCACCCGGGTATTGCGAAGATCGGGGCAGTTCTCCTTAAACGTCAGACCCAGCACCAGTATGCGCGCGCCCACCACGTGAATCTTGTGCAAGGCGAGCAATTTCAGGAGGCGATCGGCCACATAGGCCGGCATGTCCTGATTCACGCGCCGGGCGGTGGTGATTAATTGCGGAAAATACCCGGATTCCTGGGCCTTGTGGATCAGGTAATACGGATCCACACCTATGCAGTGACCGCCCACCAAACCCGGCGTAAAGGGCAGAAAATTCCACTTGGTGGCGGCCGTTTCAATGACGGCGTGGGTATCCAGCCCCAGGTGATGAAACATCTGCGCCAGTTCATTCATAAAGGCAATATTGATATCACGCTGGGTGTTCTCAATGGCCTTGGCCGCCTCGGCCGTCTTGATATCAGGGGCCACATAAACACCTGCGCTCACCACGGTTTCGTAAATGTCCTTCAGGCGCTGTGCCGTTTCCGGGGTGGAAGCCGCCACCACCTTGGTGATGGTCTGCAAACGGTGTACTTTGTCGCCGGGATTGATGCGTTCCGGCGAGTAGCCAACGCTAAAGTCCTTGTTCAGGCGCAGTCCACTGCTTTGTTCCAGAATGCTGGCACAGACTTCCTCGGTGGCGCCGGGATAAACAGTGGATTCATACACCACCACATCGCCGGGCTTGAGCCGTTCGCCGATGGTTTTGGATGCCGCCTGCAAGGGGCCAAGGTCGGGCAGGTTGTTGGCATCCACCGGCGTCGGCACGGTGATGATATAAACCGTGGCCTCGGCCAGATCAGACAGGTCATCACTCAGGCACAAGCTTCCTGCCTGCTGCAAGGCCTCGGCAGACACTTCGCCGGTGCGATCCTGCCCCTGGCGCAGTTCTTTCACCCGCTGGCGGTCAATGTCATAGCCCACGGTCGTAAAATGATGCGACAGGCCGACAGCCAGGGGCAAACCCACGTAGCCCAGACCGATGACGGCAATTTTGGTGTCAGTTTTCGTCTTTGCGTTGTTCACGGAACCTCTTTGTAATGCCTGTGGAGTTGCCCGGCCAGCCACAGCAAAACGGGGACTTTGTGTTTAGGAACTGTTGATAAAAAGGCGTTTATTGTGCGTTACCGCGGTCAGGATGGCAACTGCCGAAACTCTGATAAGCCTTACTCAGGCAAATACTTACCTTACACCGTCTAACCCGGTGAATAAAAAGCCACCGCAAAGGCAGTGGCTGGGAAAACGGCTGGGCAATTGGCCCTGGGCAAAACCTAGTTGGGGCTGGCCAGGTCGCCTCCATGATCGCCATCGCGCGGGTCATCGCCAGATTGTGGACCAATGAAAGGGTCAACCACCAGCACCGGAATGTAACTCAGGTACTGCGGATCCGGGTCTTTGCGCAACCAGTCGGCCACTTCGGCAAAACAGGCCTGATAGGCCGGCGCCACCACGCGCCGCAGCACCACCGAATAACTGCCATCGAGGCGGATGCCAGCCACACGTTGATTGGCTTTGTCCAGTATGGTCTCATCGGCATCCTGATTGGCCACCACAAATGCCGCGCCGGCAGGTACCTGGCCGGTCAATTCGACCACCTGATCCGGTTGCAGGTCAGCGTCGCGGTAAATTTCCAGCACATAGCGATCGCGGTTGAAATCAACCGGCTCTTGTGTGGCATTGAAAATCTCCATGGCCTGGTTTTTGTTTTCCCCAATCACCATTTCCGAAAGCAGCAGTTCCTGCGGTGTTTCCGGGCAGGCATCCAGGCGGTGTTGTCCCAGATCGGCGATATGCAGTTCTGGTTCGACCTGCCACTGCGTGGCGGGCACAAACGGGTCCAGCTCCAGCCGGTCGCCAAAACACACCACGGGTTTACGCCGCCAGGTGCCCTGATGCAGGGCAGGCGGGGAAGGATTGGCTGATTTTTTCGAGGCGGTGTCATCGCTGGCGGTTTCATCGCTGGCAGTGTCCACAAGCAGTTCGCCGGCGGAATCCACCACCAGTGCCGGTGTGTCGCCGTGGGCATAATGCTGTTTGAGCCGCAACAGCCAGGCGTCGTCAGTTTTATCATCGCTGCTCTTTTCAGCCGTGGCCGAAGACGTGCTGTCACTGCCAGTGGTGGCGCGCAAGGTGGCGGCCACTGCGGTGATGGCGCAGTCACAGTTATTCCAGTCCAGGCGGTTTTTCAGCACCACGGCATCCGCACCGGCAAAATTCAAACCAAAGATCAACTGGTTGGCCTTTGCCTTGAGCCGTGGATCAGCGGCCAGCGCATTCACCACCACAAACGTGGAACGGGCCGGCACCACGCCTTTCAGATGCAACACCTCGCCCGGCACGGCATAGCCGTGGAAATAGATTTCCGCATCATAAGGGTCATCAGAAAGACGGATCGCCTCATCGGTGGGGTTATAGAACTCCAGTGCCTGGTTATGGCCTGGCCCTTCATAATACTGGGACAGAATCAAACCGCTTGGCCGCTGGCGATCTTCGTCTTCGGAATCCTTTCCCTTGTTATTTTCGCTTTTGTCCCGGCACTGGGCCTGATGCTGACCGAGTGAATCCAGATCCGCCAGCGGCATGGCTTGCCATTGCTCGGCGGGGTCAAAATCATCCCGTTCATTGGTATCGCCCCGACATAATTCCGGTTTACGTACCAGGTTGCTGTCACGGGAACGGATGGCGGGATTTTCTGGCGATACCCACTGGCCCGGTTCGGGCAGCACGCCCACTTCACCAAAACTGTCGGCCGTGTTGTCCGGGGCATTTTTTGCCGTAATCACCGCCTCGATGACATTCTCAGCCTGTTTCGGAGCCGCTTCCACCGTGGCTTCGATGCCAGCGGCGGCACAACTGCAAACGTCTCCGACCTTGACCAGCACGCGATGAATTTCCGGACGCAAGCGGCGATTGATGCGGGTTTTGGCCCATAAGCTTTTTGCGTCACACTGGCAGCTGCGCAGGGTGGCAATGGCAGCGGCAATCTCATCGGCCCGCAGCGGTGCCATGCGTGTGCCAGCGCCTGCCACGGCATAGGTGGCATCGCAATCATGCCATTCCCGGCTGATGGTTTGCACGGCCTTGACCAGATCCACGTTGGCATCGGTCAATGCCTGCAGCACCTGCACCGGTTGCCAGCCATTATCGCGCGCCTGATGCACCACTTGGGGCACCGGCACACCGCCTTTCACCTCATCTGCAATAGAGGCCAACTCAGCCGCTGAAGCCACCACGCCGGTGGCTAATAACAGCAGGCCATACCAGAATTTTCCCATAGTCCCTTCCCTCAAAGGCGATTCGTATTAATTCCCAGCATAATAATACCAGCGCAGCGTCACTAAGTCGAACAGCCATACCCATAGGTAACAAAGACGTAACAAACCGTCACATCCTCTATCCCAGCAGAATTCCAGCCGAGTTCCACACCGCTTGACTTAAAATGGGGCTTGCCCCATTCATCCGGTCAATGACTTGCCTCTCATGCCCCTCATTTCCAGCCATTTTTCATCGGCGCTCCCACAGCAGGAATACCGTTATGGTCCCTGGCGACTGCGGCTTTTCGGACAGGCTTTTGGCGATCAACATCGCCCTCACCAAGCCTTGTCGGCCGAGCGCCTTTTTAACCGGCTGGGCCTGGGGAGTAAAAACCGGCCACCATTGACAGACTTGCTGCTGAACATCCGGCGCGCCTTGGCCACACTGGACGGCGCTTTTATTGCCGTGTTGGAGCACTTGTCGCAGCCTTCGGCCTGGGTGTTTCAGGATCCGCTGGGTAACTGGCGCGCGCACTGGGTGTGCCTTGACGGAAAACTTTGTCTGGCCGAACGCCCGGCAGGTCTGTTGCCTTTATTGGCACAAAAAGGCCCCATACGTCTCAAGTCTCAGCGGCTGGCAGAGCACTTTGCCGCCGTGGCTCCGGCAGCCGATGGCGGTTTTTTTGAGGCGCTGCAGGTGCTGCTGCCCGGTCACGTGCTGAGCGTCACCGCTCACGGCGAAAACGCAGCGCTGTCTGTGTCCACGCACCCCGGTTACCGCCTGCCGGAAGAATCCTTGTGGGCCGCGTTTGAGTCCAAAGCCGTTACCGCCTGTGAGAACGAAGAAAACGCCCTGTGGATTCGGCGCCTGCGCACCTGTCTGGGCGACGCGCTAAATCGCTACACCGGGCAGCCCATCGCGCTCAGCCTCAGTGGCGGGCTGGATTCGGGCCTGCTGGCCGGCTTGCTCACCGCCCACCACAAGGGGACTAACGGCTCGCCCCATCCGGGCACTCGATCCGCAACAATCCCACCGGTTGAGGCCATCACCTATCAGTTCCGGGACTTCCCCCAAGCCGATGAAAGCCAGTGGACCACCCACTATGCCACTGGCCCCATGGCGCTGAATGCCTTCGATGCTTCTGGCCTGTTACCACTGGATGATCCGTGGCCGGTGTTACCCGATGCGCCCACCAGCACCCCCTGGCGTCATATCAAAAACGCGCTCTACCAGCACAGTGTTGCCCGAGGGACGACGCACCTGCTGACTGGCGTCTATGCCGATCACCTGCATACCGGGTGGATTTATCACGGCATGGACCGCTGGCGACAATCGCCCCGTCATGCCATCCGTGAGGCCTGGCGCAGTAGTGCAGGCTTAAAGCAGAAACTGGCGCCGTTTGCATCGGGAAAATGGCGTAAACCCGTAAGCAAACGGGCTTCCTGGTTGCGCCATGAATGGCAAAGGAGGCTGAATCAGACACTCCCCTGGCCGCCATGGCACAGCAATCACCCACACCCTCAGCAGGCCTTGCTGGCAGCGGGCCTGTATGCGGCGGATTCCGTCTGGCTGGAGGATATTTTTGCCCGTGAAGCCGGTGTTTCGCTGGGCCATCCCTACCGACACCGGCGCGTGATGGAAACACTCATGCAGGCCCCGGCCTGGGTGCTTGGCAACCGGGGTGATCCAAAAAAACTCATGCGTCAGGCCACAGCCGGTCTGGTGCCTGAGGCCATTATCAAGCGACGCGAAGGCCGTACCCTGGTGCCCGTATTTGTTGCCGGGGTGCTGGCAAAACACCAGCAGAAAGTGCGTGATTTACTGAATCGGCAAGACGCCAGCTGGCAAGCATTTGTGCGACCTGAGCGGATCCAGGCGGTGCTGAATTCAGCGCCTGGGGCGCAACGGGAATCGGACTATGTGGCATTGTGGCAATGCATCAGTTACGAGTTGTGGCGCGAAGCATTAAAAAGCCGCTACGGGACGATTACTTTCTGAAAAAGCCCTTGAAAAAGGGACGGTCGTATTTCTCGCTGAGGATTTCATGCAGGCGTTCTTTCAGTGCCTGGGCCTTGCTCTCGGAAACCGTCAGCTTGATGAAAATACAGCCTGAATCCACGGCATCGGCCAGGGCGGTGGGGCTTTCCTCACTGGCCTGAATTTTGGCGATGAGTTTCTCGCCACCGTGCTCGCCCATAATGGCCTTAACCACGGCAACCATCTGACCCTTGATGCTTTCTCCCAGCAGTTCCTTGACAGCCTCGGACGTGGGCGGTGATGCCGTTTCGTCAGCCTGTGGCTCCAGGCCTTCGCCGTCTGGCCCGGTTTCAGCAGCCCTCGTTTCGCCACCATGGGAGGTGGCTTCGGGCACCGGTTGACTGGCGACCTCATGCTCGCTCATGCCTTCCTTTCGGGCCACCGGTTCGATCAGCCCCTGATCCCACAAATCCCGCAGCAGGCTTTCGGTGTCCCAGCGGCCTGCGCTTTTGGCTTCAAGCTCGGCCACATTGGAAGCCCCGTCGATCATGATCAGGGCAAAACGGTGGTTATGCTCCAGGCCACGCTGGCGGGTTTTAATTTCGTCCTGGCCTTCCGCCGTGCGGCGAAAAACAGTCTGTCTGTTCATAGTGCGCGCCTGAACTTAACTGGAAAGGGCCTTGATGATGCTGTTGATGAGTTTGATGGTCAGGTAAACATACAATGCCCCAAACAGGAACACCAGGGCCACTGTCAGGCGCAAGGCGCTTTCAGGCAACATGTCAAAAAATGGCAAAGCCAGGTAGCCAAGGGTAAACACCACCACCAGAGCGGTGAGGTATTTCCAGTACCGACCCACCACGCCGCCAGAAAACTGGCTGCGCAGGGACAGTACCAGGTAAAGGCAGAAAAGCATAAAAACAGCGGCAATAACAAAGAGGATATTCGTCAGGTCCATGAGTTTTCCCCGTGTGGAATGAATGATTCTTTGTCGGTTCGCGATGATTGTAACAAAATATTACGGCCCCTTCACTTTGTCGAAAAATTGACAAACTTCACTGGCCTCACGGGTGATCGGCAATGCCGGCAAAGAGCGTAATAACACCTTGCCATATGGCTTGCCAAACAGGCGCGGGTCACACAGCATAAGCACCCCGCGATCGGTGCCGCTGCGAATCAGGCGCCCGGCGCCCTGCTTCAAGGCAATGGCCGCGTGCGGCAGCTGATATTCGGTAAACGGATTGCCGCCCTGTTCACGGATGTGGCGAATGCGCGCCTGCAACACGGGGTCATCCGGGTGCGCAAACGGCAGGCGGTCAATAATGACACAGGACAGATTCTCGCCCACCACGTCAATGCCTTCCCAGAAACTGGCCGCACCCAGCAATACCCCATTGCCCGCTTCACGGAACGATTGCAGCAAGTGATGGCGTGGCGCATCGCCCTGCACAAACAATGGCCGGTCAGGCAGGCGTTGCTGCAGCACCCGGGCGGCATTGCGCAAGGCAAAGTGACTGGTGAAGAGAAAAAACACCCCCCCGGGGCAGGACTCAATCACTGGCAAGGCCGCTTCCAGCACCGCCTGCGGGTAATAACGGTCATTGGGTTCGGGCAGACCCGGCGGCGCGTACAGCAGGGCCTGACTGGAATAGTCAAACGGGCTGTCCACCAGCAGCGTCTGTGCGTCATGTAAACCCGTTGCTCGCTTGAAGTGATCGAATTTCCGGTTGACGGCCAAAGTGGCCGAGGTCAGCACCCACGCCGCCGGTGTCGACTGGCGAAATTTCTGCAAGGGTTGCGACACATCCAGCGGGGTCGCATTGAGGGTAAAGCGGTTGGCATGCACCTCGTACCACAACACCGTTTCGGCATCATCGCCACCGAGCCACTGGCCCAGCAGAACACTCAGGTCCTCGGCACGCTGGTAGACCTTTTCCAGCCCCGGACTGCATGCGGCCAATTGACGCAATGCTTCGGCCAGATTGGCCAGGCCGGCCTGCAACAAGCTCAGGCTTTCAGCCCGGTCGGGGTGAGACAAAAGGCCTGCCAGCGGGCCGGTGCGGCTGTCGCCATCCTGACACAGGTGATACCGCGCGTTGCGCAAATCCTGCTCAAATCGCTCCAGGGCCTCCTCGATGGCATTAAACCCGCCGGACACCTCACCCGCTTCACGTTTGGCGTCTTTAACCAATTCACTGCACTGCCGGTCGCTGACAGACTGGCTAAAAAACCGGCTGGCAGTGGCCGGCACCTGGTGGGCTTCGTCCAATACCACCACCTGCGCTGCGGGCAGCAATTCACCAAAGCCGTTTTCTTTCAACGCCATGTCGGCAAAAAGCAAATGGTGATTAACCACCAGCACGTCGGCTTCCTGCGCCCGCCGGCGCGCGCGCATCACGTAACAGTTGTCGAAATCCGGGCATTCACTGCCCAGGCAGTTGTCGGCCGTGGAACGGATGTGCGGCCAAACGGGCGAATTATCCGGCAACCCGGAAAGCTCCATCAGGTCACCATCGCGTGTGCGGCGCAGCCACGGGTCAATAATGCGCAGACTGGCGGCAAACAACGGATTTTTGCCTTCGGCACTGGCCCGAGCCTGATTCAAACGATAGGTGCAGGCATAATTACCCCGGCCCTTGAGCAGCCGCATGCGGGGATTGACCCCCAGCAGTCGGGCCACTTGGGGCAAGTCACGCTCAAACAGCTGTTGTTGCAGGTTCTTGGTGCCGGTGGAAATAATCGCCTTGCGGCCACTTTGCAACACCGGCACCAGGTAGGCAAAGGTTTTGCCAGTGCCGGTGCCGGCCTCGGCCATCAGGGTGCTGCCTGCGCTAATGCACCCGGCA
The DNA here is from genome assembly GCA_015494035.1 of Lysobacterales bacterium. GTDB lineage: Bacteria > Pseudomonadota > Gammaproteobacteria > Xanthomonadales > Marinicellaceae > S144-45. The sequence goes on from WGBZ01000029.1 coordinate 8,432, forward strand.
ATGGCTTCGGCCAGTTCGATCTGGGATTGACGGGGTTGAAAGCGTTCCAGCTTTTGATCGAAGACGCCGCCTTGGCCCAGGGCCTTGCGCACGCTCACCGGCAGCTGGTCCTGGGCAGACGCACTGACAAGGCCCTGGCCATCAATAGCGGGGCGCGGCACGCAGGCGGCATTTTTCCATGGCCTGCAAGGCCGCGGCCTGTTGTTCGGACAAGCCTTGCTGCTCGGCCGCCAGCGCCGCAATTTGCCAGCTTTGGGCGCATAACTGACCCACCGGAGGGCCGCTGATGGCGGCTTTTCGCGCCCAGGTCAGCGCGTCCCCGTATTGACCCTGGGCCAGGTAGAACTCGGCCAGTTTTTGCATCACCAGTGGCGAGTCTGGTTGCAAGGTCAGCGCGCGCAACAGCAGCTTGCCCGCTTTGCGAGGCTGATCGTGAGCCTGGGCCATTTCTGCCTGGGTGAGCAGGGATTTGATGGCCGGTGGCGTCAAGGGCACCACATGGATCAGGGAGTCTTCGCCCGTGTGTTCATCAACCACCGGCGCGGGCTTGCGCGCCGTCTGTTGACAGGCACTGATTGCAAGGGCGATTAGCACCGGCCAGAGCAAACGTGAATGGTTAGGGAACCTTTGATTGAATCGTGATACGGTATCTTGTGGCATAAAATCGCCCATTTCCGCGTTGCAAACCTTCGCAATAGCCTTGCTATTACGTGCGGTTTGCGCCTTGAACTGAACAATTTTACACGCCAATCTGTTCGCGTCAGATTCAATCAGGGCTTCCTTAGGCAGGGGCGATTTCATAAGCGCAAATTATAAACGCTTTATATCCACTGACGACGAAGGAAATGCGGCTTTTCCTGACCTGGCAAGCCGGTAAACAGCCAGCCACGGGGAGTCGATTCAACCACAACCATCCCCTGCACGAACAAAAGCCGCGTTACTCAGCCTCTTTCAGCGCCTTGACCAGCAGTTCCCGTTCCAACACGGCCGAAGCGCGATCGGGGAATCTGAGCGACAGCTTGTCACCAATGAGCTTGATGTTGAACTGAAAGCTGTCGTCGGCGGCCAGAAAAATGCCGGACAGAAACACCACCTTGTCGAGTACGATGGTGTAATTTTTGATCTGATGTATTTTCATTGAAATCAGTCTTGATAGCGGATCAGGAAAGCATGTTTCGCTTCGAAAAGCTTGCCCGAATTAAAACGCATTTTGCGGGCATAAAAAAGCCCCGGTGATAAAAGAGGTAAAAAACACCGGGGCTTTGCCTGAACGGGTGAGTCGTGGTTCCTCAATAGTGGCCTTTTCACAACCCTGTGATTGCCCACGTTGGAAGATCGGGCCCTGCGGCCGGTTTCTTCCCTTCCCCCTGTTCAGTGCGCTGTGGAGGCGAAGCTCCTGTTTCTTCTGGCAGGCAATGGTGGCGAAAGTTCATCCATTTCTGTCATGGCCTGATTCATTGCCAGTGCCTGCCGCTTTGCATTACACCGAAGGCGTGGTCGAAGCATTGTCCTTGCCGTGCTTGGATGGGTCTGGCACTGGATGAGGCCAGGACGAAAACGGAAACGGCTTTTCATCGGTTTGCAAAGCCAGGTAACGCAAAACCTGGGTAATGTACTGACCCACCTCGCTCATAAACCCTTTCAGGTTTTGGTTGGCTTCACCGGTAAAAATCATAAACCCCCACTGCACCAACATCACGATGGCAAACACCCATATGGCCAGCCAGGCAAAAAACGCCAACAGCAGCGAATGGAGTATGCGGTTCACCGCTTCGGTGTGAAAGGGGCCTTCGCTGACCGGTTCACAGGCTTTTGCCCCTGAGGCCACGGAATCCGGTGTGGCAGTCGGTTTTTCGGGGGTCTTGTCATTCATGGTCTTTCTCCGAAATCAATGAAGAGTGAAATCAGTGTAGAAAGAACCACAACCGGCCGCCAGTGCCAGAGGTCACCCGTGACTTCAGGCACACAGCAGCGGCACGAACCGGCTTATTCGGGAATGACTTCCACCAGATTGTTACGTGACTGCGCCAGACTGGCGGCCATGGAACCGCCCACAATCAACAGCACGCCTGCCCAGCCTGTCCACTGGATATGCTCCGGCGCCACCAGCCCCGGGAAAAGAGTGGCCAGCAGATTAATGAAGAAAATCGCCACCACCGGCGAAAGCGCAATCACCATGCCGGTGCGGGAGGCTTCCCAGTGCTGCAGCGACTCGCTGAACGCACCATAGGCGCCAACGGTATTCAGCCCGGCATACAGCACCGCCCACCACTGGCCGGGTGTGAGCTGCATTAGCGCCTGCGGGTGGGCGAATGGCAACAGCAAAAAAGTGGCCAGCAGGTAGATAAAACCCAACATGGTCTGGGGCGACAGCTTGCCCAGCAATTTCTTCTGGATTAACGCGTAAATGGCCCAGGCCGCCGCCGCAGCCACCATAATCAACACCCCGGTGCGGTAACGCTCACTGGCCAGCGATTGCCACTGGTCGCGATAAAAAACCGCCAGCCCCACCACGATGGCGGCAAAACCCAGCTTCTGCAGCAAACTCATGCGTTCCTTGTAGATTACCACCCCGCCGATGACCATCAGCAGGGGCGCCATCTGGATCAGCACCTGCGCATTGCCTGGTGTGGTCAGGTGCAGGCTGACCAGATAGCCCACGTAATTGGCCACCAGCATCACCGCGGCAATCAGCAACAAAACCCAGCCAGGGCGATCCAGTCGATACAGCTCTTTATGCTTTCCGCTGAACAGCAGGTAAAACCAGGTCAACACCGCCGCCAGGGCAAATCGGAACCAGGTCAGGGTCCAGGCGTCCAGCGCTTCCAGACCCACTTTCAAGGCCACCGGCAAAGTGGCCCAGAACAGCATGGCGGCAGCAGCGAGGGCGAAGCCCAACTGCCACTTGCCGGTTAAATGTTTATCGTGTTTGGCCATGCGGTTTTCTCTCTGTGCCCGGAAAAGCCGCCTCAGCGGGGACGGCCAAAAGCGGATTTTACTCCCTTGGCAGGCCGCTGGCGATGCCATTCAGCTTTAATTCAGTCACACCGGCATAGGATAGGGGCATCGAAAACCGTAAACGGCGAGGTTGCCATGAAAAATTTTCTTTTGTTGCTGACTGTTCTCAGCGCCACCAGTTGCGCCCAAAGCACCTATCGCTATGGCGATGATTATGGCGACGACTACCGCGACCGGGGCGGCTATGCCCGTTATGAACACCGTTATGGCACCGATAGTTATTACGATGATTATGACGACGACTATTACGATGATTATGGCGACGACTATTACGTTGAATATGACGACGACTACGATGGCAGCGGGTACGCAGAAGCGTTCAGCGACATTGACGTTGACTTTAACCTGAGCCTGAACTGGAACGCCTTTCCCGATCGCTACGGGATCGCCTATGGCGCAGCCATTAACGGCCCCTATCGTTACCCACGGGTGGGATTTTACTACCGGCACAACTGGTACCCCAGCGCCTGGTGGGGCAGTTACTCGGCCTTTGATCCCTGGTACAGCGATTACTATTACCGCCACCGCGGTTCCCACCTGTCGCTGAGCTTCAATTTCTACGACTTTGATGATGACTGGGATGACCCCTGGTTTGATGCCGGCTGGGGTTATGCCCTGGGCTACAACTGGTTCCGCCCGGCCTATGGCTGGAACCCGTGGCGGCGCCACCACAACCGCTGGTACAGCTCCTGGTACGACCCGTATTACGCCCCGGGCTATGGCGGCTATTATGGTTATGGATACGGTTATGGGGGCAACCACCACCGCTATGGCAGACACGGCGGCAGTCAGTGGGTGGTTGGCCCACACTTCACGCCAATCTATCGGGGTAGCTACGATAATTACCGTAACCACCGCCGCACAGACCACATTGACACGCGCAGCGAAGCGGCACGTCTGGCGGCCCAGCGGCCTTATCGTCACAACAGCGGCTATTCGCATGGCCGCATCACCGGCACCACTCAACACAACCGCCGTTACACGCGCCACGACAACCCGCGTAACGTGGCCACGCGCCAGTACAAACGCCCCTATGAACGCCAGCGCAGCACCCATAGCACGCACCGTTACGACCGCGTACCAGCCAGCAACCAGCCATTTACCGCCAACCGTGGCACCGTGTCACGACGCCATAACGGCCACCCGGGCACTGCTATCTCCAGCAATCGCCTGAACACAAACCGCCACAACAACCGGCTCGGTCACGGCTCGGCAACGCGCTATAACCACACCAGCGGCTACCAGCAGCCGGCGCACAAACCCCGTGCGACCACTACAGCACGCGCCAAACCGCTGCCAAGGCATACCAACCGGCCTGTCAACCAAACCCGCACCGAAACGCGCCACCGGGCAACGGGCAGCGAGCCACGCAGGCAACAGAACATGGCCAGAAACAAGCCCCTGATCACCCACATCAATCGCTATCGTTCGCACACACGCCAGCGCCCACAACAGCGCAGCAGCAATCACTATCGGCCCCAAAAAGCACCAGCGCACCGGCCAACAGCGGTTCGTCACAGTGCGTATCGCCCGACGCAACAGCACGCACCGGTACAGCCACGCCGCTTGGCGCCACGTCCGGCTTCACAACGGCCCATCCCCGTCAATCAGCAGCACAGGCAGCGGCCCATGAGTCAGCTGAACTTGCGTCAGCGGAACATGAATCAGCGGAGTCAGCGCGCTAATGGGGGTTTCTCCCGGCCAGCCCATAAACCGGCATCCCGGCCGGCCCGCCAGGCACCGGCGAGCCACTCTGGCACGCACAAAAAGAAGGCCGGAACCCCGGCCCGGGAGCAGCTGCGAGGGAAGCTCTGATTGAATCTGGCGCGAGCGGATTGAAGTGTAAAATTGTTCAGTTCAAGGCGCAAACCGCACGTAATAGCCAGGCTAGTGCGAAGGTTTGCAACGTCCGAAATGGACGATTTTACGCCGCAAGATGCCGTGTCACGACTCAATCAGAGCTTCCCAAGAGCGCCTTCGCCACTGATTAGCGACCAAGCGGACACTCTGTAGCCATCCGCTGGCCATGCAGTGAGCAGGCCCTGAACCATTCACCGCCGCCATCTGTTGTACAATGGCGGCGTTTGCTTGCCCCAACCCACAGCATCACTTTCAAAGCAGCAAACGCCCATTTCCACTTGTTTAATTTCCGGATAATCGACCCATGAAAAAACTCCTGCTCTGCCTCGCGATAGCCGGCCTGCTGCATGGCTGCGCCAGTCAAACCGTCAATTCTCGTCACAACAACACCGACGCGGCCACAGCCAATACCCGGCACAGCGCGGCACCCACCGCCGAGGACGCCAAAGCCTTTATTCGCGGCGTTGAAGCCGCCCTGGAACCGGCGCTGGAAAAGTCTGCCCGCACTGCTTGGCTACAAGCCAATTTCATTAATTACGACAGCACCTGGCTGGCGGCCAAGTCCGGTGAGGAAATGACCGCCATGGCCGTGGCCATGGCCAACGAAGCCAAGAAGTTCAATCATGTGAAGGTGGATCCGGTCACCCGTCGCAAACTGGAAATGATCAAGCTGGGGCTGACCATTCCAGCCCCTTCGGATGCCAAAAAGAACGCCGAGCTGGCCCAGATAGCCGCGCAACTGACTTCTATGTACGGCACCGGCAAATACTGCAAGGCCGACGGAAAATGCTACACCCTGAATGACTTGGAAGCCATCATGACCCATTCCCGCAATCCCGATGAACTGCTGGATGCCTGGGCAGGCTGGCGCACCATTTCTCCGCCCATGCGGCCCAAATACCAGCGCATGGTGGCCCTGGCCAACGAAGGCGCGCAGGAACTGGGCTATGCCGATACCGGCGCCATGTGGCGTTTGAAGTACGACATGCCACCGAATGAATTTTCCGCCGAACTGGATCGACTCTGGACCCAGGTCAAGCCCCTGTATGATGCCCTCCAGTGCCACGTACGGGCCAGGCTCAGCGAACAATACGGCCAGGACGTAGTGGGCACCGACGGCAAAATCCCCGCTCACCTGCTGGGCAATATGTGGGCGCAGTCCTGGAGCAACATTTACGACCTGGTCAAACCCGAAAACGAAGGCACACCGGTGGATGTCACCGCCTTGCTGGAAAAAAACCACTACGACGCCATTAAAATGGTCAAAACCGGCGAAGGCTTTTTTACCTCGCTGGGTTTTGAACCCTTGCCGGAAACCTTCTGGCAACGCTCGCTATTCACCAAGCCGCGTGACCGCGAAGTGGTCTGCCATGCCAGCGCCTGGGACCTGGACAACAAGGACGACCTGCGCATCAAGATGTGCATCAAGACAGATGAGGAAGACTTCGTCACCATTCATCACGAACTGGGGCACAATTTCTACCAGCGCGCCTACAAGAACCAGCCCATTATTTTCCGCGAGGGCGCCAACGACGGTTTCCACGAAGCCATCGGCGACACCATCGCCCTGTCCATCACGCCGGAATACCTGAAAAAAATCGGCCTGCTGGATAAAGTGCCGGAGTCCAACAGCGATCTTGGGATGTTGATGAAAATGGCCCTGGACAAGGTCGCTTTCCTGCCCTTTGGCCTGATGATCGACCAATGGCGCTGGAAAGTGTTCAACGGCGAGATTTCCCCGAAACAGTACAACGCCGGCTGGTGGGCACTGCGGGAAAAATACCAGGGCGTCAAACCGCCGTTGCCTCGCAGCGAAAAAGACTTCGACCCCGGCGCCAAATACCACATCCCCGCCAACACGCCTTACACCCGGTATTTCCTGGCCCACATTCTCGAATTCCAGTTACACCGGGAACTGTGCAAAGCCGCCGGTTTTGCAGGCGAGCTGCACAAATGCAGCATTTTCGGCAGCGCCGAAGCAGGCGACAAACTCAAGCGCATGCTGGAACTGGGTGCCTCGCGCCCCTGGCAGGATGCCCTGGAAATCGGCGCCAATTCCCGCGAAATGGACGCCACCGCCATTCTGGATTACTTCGCGCCCCTGAAAACCTGGCTGGACGAACAAAACGCCGGGCGCGATTGCGGCTGGTGATGGCAACAACGGGCTTTTATTGCCACCACAAAACACCGGTCGGCACCCTGTTGCTGGCCGGTGATGGCAAAACCTTGTGGCGCATCGCCTTTTCCGATCCGGCTACCGGCCAGCAACAGGGTGCC
>WGBZ01000030.1 GCA_015494035.1 Lysobacterales bacterium
AAAAGCTGAGCTCCAGGTTATCAGACGGATTGAAGGTGGCATCGAACTCGATACCGGCACTGTGGGCGTCAGGCACATTGAAGATCACCCGCGAAGAACAGGTGCCGGCGGTGAGGGTGGCCTGCAGGTCGGAAATGTCCATGTAGAAGGCCGCCACGTTAATGTGGCCGGATACGTTATCAAAGATCTTCTTCATGCCCACTTCATAGTTGATGACGCTTTCATCATCAAAGCTGTCACGACCGCCAAAGGTCGCCAGGTCTTCGGGTGAACACAACGGCTCATTGAGCGGGTCATTAATGCCGCCGAGGCGAAAGCCCTTGGAAACCTGCGCGGTAAAGGTGGTGGTTTCGTCCTTGGCGTAACTGGCCATGATGCGCGGCGAGAACCCGTCAGCAGAGGTGGTGGCCGGCACGTCAATGGACTGGTCGGCAAAGATACCGTCAAAGAACAGCGTGCGGTCTTCGGTGTAGTCGTAGTAACGCAGGCCGCCGGTTATGGTCAGCTCGTCGGTGAGCAGGTAAGAGGCTTCACCAAACAGGGCCACCTGTTCCAGCTTGTAGGGAATGTCGGAATAAAACAGCACATCGCGCGGTGCCAGCGGGCCGGCGGTGGGGATACCGGTGGCGTCTTCAAAGCCGCGCACCAGCAATTCCTGCCCGTAACGGCGATGGGCGTCGGAATAGAAGCCGCCTGCCACCCAGTTCAAGGGGCCGTCGTTGTTGGAGGCAAAACGCAATTCCTGGGTAAAGACCCGGGCTTTGGTGCGGTCATACAGCGGCGCATCCAGGGTATAAATCTCCGGAGGCAGGCCAATGTTGCCGCCGGTGATGGAGGCGGTTAGCTGAGTGGCATCCCGCAACACCAGAATTTCTCGCTTGGTGTAGGAGCTGACTGAAGTCATAGTGACGTTGTCCATGTCATAGTTGAGGGTGACATCAAACAGCTTGAAATCGTCCTCGAATTTTTCCTTCAGCTGGGTGAATTGTTGGCGTGAGCCCAGTTGGATGGCCGGGCGTGTGGTGGTGTACGGGTTGGCCAGAATGTTGTAAATGTCCACGCGGTTGAAGCCGTTGACGTCCACTTTCTGAAACACGTAGCGCGGCACAATGGAAAACACTTCGTTGGGTTGCCATTTCAAGGCGATGCGACCGCCACGACGGTAGCCGTCATTGACGTCTTCCTTGATACTGCCTCCGGGCTGCACCGCATCAATAAAACCCGCATATTCTTTGTCATACAGAACCACACGAAGGGCGGCGTCTTCATTGATAAAAGGCGTGTTATACATGCCTTTGATGTCACCGCCGATGCCGCCGTCAGTGACGGTTTCCACGGAGCCCTGAATGGCCCCTTCAACTTCGCCCAGTTTGGGTTGATTGGTGATATAGCGCACAGTGCCCGACAGGGAGCCAGCCCCAAACAGAGTGCCCTGCGGCCCGCGCAAGACTTCCACCCGCTGAGTATCGAACAGGTCCAGATCGGGGGTGAACAGGGAAAGCGAAATGGGGGTTTCGTCCAGATAAACGCCCACCTGCTCCTTGACGCCGGGCTGGTCTCGCACAATCTGGCCGGCAGACACGCCCCGAATGGCCACTTGTGACTGGCCAGGGCCGAGATTTTGTACCGTAAAGCCGGCCACCATATGCGATACGTCCTCGATGCTGTCAACGCCGCGGTTACGCAGTTCTTCCTCGGTCAATGCCATGACAGAAAAGGCGATGTCCTGGATGGACTGTTCACGCTTTGTGGCGGTGACCACCACTTGCCCCAGGTCGTAGGTGTCATCCTTGTCGGTTTTTTTGTCCTGGGCCTGTGCCAGGCCGGAAAGACCTGTCAGGCCCAGCCCCATGCTCATGGCCGTGATGAGAGTTTTCTTTCTGTTCATGTTTCCTCCGCTTTTTAATCGTTGTTATTGGGCGGTGCCGCAAGGCTTGCGAGCCGGCCGCCGGGTTTCAATCTGGCTGGAAAAGGATGCCTCCTCTTCTGACCCTGAGGCTACCAAAGGCCATGGCATTATTCAATAGATAAAAAATCCGTGTTTCGCTCAAAAAGAGCAGTGGATTTGACGAAAGAAGGCACAAAAAAGCCGCCTGAAGGGCTTCCAGGCGGCTGAGGCGTAACGATTATGAGTGAACCAATCAGTTTTTGGGTGGCGTCTGCAGTTGTTGGTCGAGGTTGCTGCGTTGCCAGTTGACTTGCTGGCCATCGGCGTCCACGTTGGAGTTCATGGTTTCAATTTCGCCGCTAGTGGCCGAGTCAAAGCGCATGCTGAGGTTGCCCGCTTCAAAAGATTGCAGCGGCACCCACGGGCAATGCGGGCAATGCACGCGGAAGCGCTTGAGGATTATACTCACTGGGTTGGACACCGGACCGGTATCGACCCCTTGCAGCCAGTAGGGCTGGCCGGCATCGTCATAGAGATAGTGGGTGAAGGCGGTGATGGTGCCCTGGGTCTCCACGCTGGTGCCCCAGCCATTTTCGGCCGGATTCCACCACACACCGGTGTATTCCTGCGGTGGTGCGTCATTGCTGACGACCTGGCGCTGGATTTTTTCGGCGCTGAAACTGCCTTCGATCACACGGGTCTGGATGGCGTGGGTGGCGTCCAGGAAAGTGGTGGTGGCCTGTCCGACGGCACGGGTGATCTGCTGGGATACGTCCGTAACAAAGCCGTTGGGGTAGGACTTGTGGTACAGCGTGTTACGTGCCTGGCCATTTTGCACGCGGTCCAGATCGGTGATATACCAGACCGGATCATGGGCTTCATTGGCGGTGTACTGGACAAACACCAGCCGGCCATCAAACAAGTGCATGTCGTTGCCATTGCCACTGCGGTTAGGGTTCCACCACAATCCGGTGTTGATGGCCGGTGGTGTACCTGCGGTGGCATCACAGCTATTGACCACCGCGCAGGTACCATTGTTGCCCAGCGTAGCGGAAATAACTGGTGTGCCGGTGCTGGGGTTGAAACCTTCATCAAACACGGTGGCTTCATGGCCAATGGCAAAATTGCTGCCACAGGCGGCATCACTGGCCACACTGAAGACCACATCGCCATTGCTTTGGGCGCCAGCGGGCAGGGTGCCCAAAGCCAGGGCCGGGGTTTCCAGATACAGCTTGTCGGTGAGCAGGGCGCCGGGTTTATTGTCCTTGTGGTAGGCGCACACGGCTTGACCGGCGGTGATGCTGCCGACGCCGTTGCACGACCAGTTCAGGGCATCAGTGGCGCCGGGGTTCATGAGTGCCACCGAGGCATTATCGGTGCCATCAGTGGCGTACTGGAATACCCACTGGCCGGTCTGTGGGTACAGAATGGCCTCAAACTTCATGGACAAGGCAGTGTTGGCGTAACTGGCCACGTCGTCCCACTGGAACACGTCACAGGCCAGGTTGGCGCCGGTTTCTGCCGGTCGCGGGCATTGGCTGTAATGCCTGTACCAGGCTCCGCCATTGACGATCAAATCATCGTGCATGGGCAGTATCCGGCCCTGATTGCCACCCCGGTTGGGTGTTTGCGGCAGGGGGCAGTCATTGTCATAGTCGCTGCCATCTTCACGATTGTCCAGTGACAGGTAGCCATTGCTGGACATGACCACCTGATTAAAGGATTGGCCATAAAAATTGAAGGCTTGGGGCAGGTCGATGACTGCCGTGGCGCCATCATCATTGGCCGGAATGGTGTCACTCGGGTTTGGATCGATGAATGACAAGGAGGTGCCCGTGCCGCTGATGTCCACGAAACTGTAGTCGCAGGCGGCCATGGCGTTGCCAAAACCGTCAGTGTCGGTGAAATCCATCGCGTAATCACGTTTGCTAAACACCGCATAGGCATCGGTGGCGGTGACTTGGCCGTTGTTTTTCAGGCTCACTGGCAGTTTCCAGCGTTCACCCGGGTCGATGACGCTGTCATTGTTTCCGCACACCTGCACCAGCCCGGCGGTGGCTTTGCCTGCCTTGGCGCTGGCCCCGGTAAGCAATTCAATGTCCGGTGCCCGCACCACAATGGCGCGGGTTTCCACGGCCTGGCAGCCGCCGCTGTCGGTAACCGTAAGGGTGATATTGCCCGCATAGGCCTGAGCATAGGTGGCCTGGGCGCTTGCACCTGCGGCATCGGCCAGCCCGTCGCCGTTCAGATCCCAGGCAAAGGCATAACCGCCGCTGCCACCAGTGGCACTGGCGTTCAGGGTGATGGTTTGGTTTACATCATACAGCCCGGAGCCAATATCCACGCTGACGACAGGCGCTGTGCAGGCGCCCTTGCCCTGCAGGGTCAACACACCGGTGTTGTTGGGGTCGAGCCAATCTTTCAACCGCGTTTGCGGGGTGCTGCCAGTGTCCCAGGAGGAATAAAAGCGGCCATACCAGTCCGGGTCGTCATTGCCACAGGCCGCCAGACCACCGTGCAACTGGCCCACCAGCAACTGTTCGTCATTCCATAGCCCGGAACCTGAAGAGCCGCCTTCGGTGGTGCCCACATCCCAGTCGGCAATGCGCAGGTGACTGGCGTTGCCGGTGGTTGCGGTGGAATAGCCAGTGATGCTCAGGGGGTCATTTTCAAAACTGATGCGCTTGGCGTGGCCAGACGGGTGGTGAATACCAACGGCGGAGCTAGGTGCTTGATCGCGGCGATCCCAGCCGGTGTAATACACGTCATAGCTTATCGGCGGGGCGGCATCCAGGCGCAGCAAAGCGAAGTCACTGAAGGCGTTACTGGCGATAAAGGTTGCGCCGCTTTGGGTGTCGTTGAAATTGGTCGTGGAAATGGGTGTGCCGCTGCTGGCTGAACCCGGTGCGCGACAGGTGGCGCTTTGGTAATTCCACCACAGGTTGATGGAAGCGGCGTTGCTGGCGGTAAAACCGCAATGATCGGCGGTAAGGAAATAGGGCGTGCCGTCGTTGCTGGTGTTGTTGATGAGCTGGCCGGTGCACAGGAACTGACCGCTGCGCACGTAACGCGCCACGGACTTGATGGGGTTTTGCCAGTTATCGCCTTCCGGGCAGGCCACGTCCACGTTGCAGTTGCCGCTTTTGTTCAGGCTACTGCCCTTTTCTTCCCAGAATTTTTTATAACCGCGGGTGATGTGATTCAGTTTCAGGCTCACATAGGGCTTCATTTCAGCCGGTACGGTCAGATCCAGGG